>CAZEAX010000030.1:0-19849 GCA_964510405.1 uncultured Streptomyces sp.
TCGATCTCGAAAAGTTGAAGCGCACGGTCGGCACCGCCATGCGCATGCTCGACAACGTGATCGATCTGAACTATTACTCGGTCAACAAGGCGCGCAATTCCAACTTCAAGCACCGTCCGGTCGGTATCGGCATCATGGGCTTTCAGGACTGCCTGCACATGCTGCGCATTCCGTACGGCTCGCAAGCCGCAGTCGAATTTTCGGACCGCTCGATGGAGTCGATCGCCTACACCACGTATGCGGCGTCGGCGGATCTTGCCGAGGAGCGCGGGCCGTATTCGACGTTCAAGGGCTCGTTGTGGGACAAAGGCGTATTTCCGCACGAGTCGCTCAAGCTGTTGTCCGACGAGCGCGGCGGCTACGTCGAGGCCGACATGTCGGTGACGCTCGATTGGGACAGTTTGAGAAAACGCATCAAGCAGGTCGGCATGCGCAATTCCAATTGCATCGCGATCGCGCCCACGGCAACCATCGCCAACATTACCGGCCTCTCGCAGTGCATAGAGCCGACTTATCAGAACCTGTATGTGAAGTCGAACCTGTCGGGCGAATTCACGGTGGCCAACGAGTACCTGGTCGCGGACCTGAAGAAGCTCGGCCTGTGGGACGAGGTGATGATCTCGGACCTCAAGTATTTCGACGGCACGCTCGCCAAGATCGACCGCATTCCGCAGGAGGTCCGCAGCCTTTACGCGACGGCGTTCGAAGTCGAACCGAAGTGGCTCGTCGAGTGCGCGGCGCGGCGTCAGAAGTGGATCGACCAGTCGCAATCGCTGAATATTTACATGGCGGGAGCGTCCGGCAAGAAACTCGACGAGACCTACAAGCTCGCATGGCTGCGCGGCCTGAAAACGACGTACTACCTGCGCACGATGGGCGCGACCCACGTCGAAAAATCCACCAGCAAGGTTGGCGCGCTCAACGCGGTGCCGTCGGACGGCGGCATCGCCGCGGCACCGGCGACGGACGCCAAGTTTTGCTCAATCGATAACCCGGAGTGCGAATCCTGCCAGTAAGCAGGCCACGACAATCGGAAATTTTGAAAAGGTCAGACACAGAGCAACCAAAACGGGCCCACCGACAAAACCGATAAAGGGCACGCAAGCTGTTGATCGTCGTCCACCCACAAAATCAATAAAGGAGCTTTAGCATGTTGCAATTCGAAGAAAACACGCCTCACGGGGCCGGCCTCGCTGCAGCCGGATTGCAGATGACGGGTGTCGCGCCGCAGGGTGCAACGTTGCCCCAAGATGCTGCCGCGGCATTGGCGGCGCTGGCGCCGGCCTCCGCGCCTGCGCAATTGCGGCGGGTTAACGTCGCCGACAAGCGCATCATCAACGGCCAGACCGATGTCAATCAGCTGGTGCCGTTCAAATACAAATGGGCGTGGGAGAAGTACCTGTCCGCGTGCGCCAACCACTGGATGCCGCAGGAAATCCAGATGAGCCGCGACATCGCGTTGTGGAAAGATCCCAACGGTCTGACCGAAGACGAACGGCGTCTCATCAAGCGCAACCTCGGGTTTTTCGTGACCGCCGATTCGCTGGCCGCGAACAACATCGTGCTTGGCACCTACCGCCATATCACCGCGCCCGAATGCCGGCAGTATCTGCTGCGCCAGGCGTTCGAAGAGGCGATCCACACGCACGCTTATCAGTACATCGTCGAGAGCCTCGGCCTCGATGAAGGGGAAGTGTTCAACGCGTACCACGAGATCGCCTCGATCCGCGACAAGGACGAGTTCCTGATCCCGTTTATCGATACGCTGACCAACCCGCAGTTCACTACGGGCACGCCGGAAAACGACCAGAAACTTCTGAAGAGCCTGATCGTGTTCGCGTGCGTGATGGAGGGACTCTTTTTCTACGTCGGGTTCACCCAGATCCTGGCGCTGGGCCGCCAGAACAAGATGACGGGGGCTGCCGAGCAGTACCAGTACATCCTGCGCGACGAGTCGATGCACTGCAATTTCGGCATCGACCTCATCAACCAGATCAAGATGGAGAACCCGCATCTGTGGACGGCCGAATTCCGCGCCGAGATCCACGACATCATGAGAAAAGCGGTCGACCTCGAGTATCGCTACGCCGAGGACACGATGCCGCGCGGCGTGCTGGGACTGAATGCGCCGATGTTCAAGGAATACCTGCGCTACATCGCCAACCGCCGCTGCCAGCAGATCGGGCTGGACGTGATGTTCGACGGCGCGACCAACCCGTTTCCGTGGATGTCGGAAATGATCGACCTCAAGAAGGAACGCAATTTCTTCGAAACACGTGTGATTGAATATCAAACGGGAGGCGCGCTCAGTTGGGATTAAGCTTGCTAGCGAAGAGATACCCTAGAAACAGACGCCGCATGCATACCATCACCGAATGTCGGGCCGAGGACAACTACACGCTGTGGTTGCGCTTCAACGACGGGCTGGAAGGCCATGTCTATCTCGGCGACCTCGTGCACACCCAGTATTTCCGGATGTTGTGCGACATCGACACGTTCAACCGGGTTGAAGTCGATCCGGTCGAAAACACGGTGACCTGGGAAGGCGGCATCAAGCTGGATCCGGAAAAGCTGTACCGCGATCTGGCCAGCAAAGCCCAGTCGGCTTTGCACTAGGGCAGGCTGCGCGGCCCGCGGATTGCTCCGCGGGCAGTGGTGGCAAGAAGGCGGCGCCGACGCCGCCGGCTGGTTTGTATCGTTCAGCATGCGCCGCATCGGGCAAACCGAAGGCGGTGCGATTTAACACTTAACAGGAGGCACAAATGGCTAAAGCGAAGAAGCGCAAACCAGCGAAGAAAAAAACCGCTGCGAAAAAGAAAAAATCCGTAGTCAGGAAGGCAAAACCGGCGCGCAAATCTGCAGCCGGGAAAAAGGCCAAAGCCGCCCCTAAGAAAAAAGCCGCGGCGAAGAAAAAGCCCGCAGTAAAACGCAAGGCCGCACCGCCCAAGCCCGCGGCGGCCCCCGTGATCGCGCAACCGATATCGATTCCCGGCGCGTGGCCTTTCCCCATGGCGAACCGCTCCTAGCGACGCTTTGCTTCGTACAGAACAAAGGGCGCCGCGGTCGATGCCGCGGCGCCCTTGCCGTTTGGATATCACAAGGAGCGCCATGCAACGTCCAATGTCCAAGACTGTCGCACTGTTCGTTTTGTGCATCTGCTGCCGATACGCCGGCGCAGCGATGCCCGGCGTTTCCATCCAGTCGCTCAAGGGCGACTATGAGGACGTGAAGGAGCGCGTGGTCATGGCGATCGAGAACCGCGGTCTCGTCATCGACCACACGGCGCACGTCGGCGCCATGCTCGAGCGCACCGGCCGCGACATCGGACGCGACCGCCAGATCTATCTCAAGGCCGAGGTGATCGAATTCTGCAGCGCGGGTGTCTCGCGCGCGACCATGGAAGCCGATCCGCGCAATCTCGTGTTTTGCCCGTATGCGATCGCGCTGTACGTGTTGCCCGCCGAACCGGACAAGGTTTACCTCGCGTATCGCA
Organism: uncultured Streptomyces sp.; assembly: GCA_964510405.1. Lineage (GTDB taxonomy): Bacteria > Pseudomonadota > Gammaproteobacteria > Burkholderiales > SG8-41 > PALSA-1004. The sequence continues at coordinate 3,494 of CAZEAX010000030.1, forward strand.
AGCCGCTGGCAACCGGATCCGCGCAATCGATGAAGGCCTTGCGCGAGGTTGGCAAGCTGCTCGATGGCATCGTGCGCGACGCCTTAAAATAAGCGGTCAGGCAACGCGACGGGAGGTCACATGGAACGCAAGCGGCTCAATGCCAGCAACCTACGCTCCGCCGGTTACGACGCGCGCAGCCGCGTGCTCGAGATCGAGTTCAGCAATGGCGGCGTCAATCAATATTCCGGTGTGTCGGAGGAGATCTACCGGCGACTGATGAATGCGCCGTCGCCCAGCAGTTATTTCCAGGATCAAATCGAAGAGGGTTTTACGGCCAAGCGGGTGCGCTGACGACGCAGACGTTTTTGCTCCAATCGCTTGACCCTGGCTGACGCGCTCAGTAGAGTATCCCCGGACACGCGCGATAAGCGTGAACCGATTTCGACGCCATGCGTCGCGCTTTTTCCGGGAGGAACCGATGAAGACCACCGCTTTGATGGGCCGCTTGGGATTCGCGGCCGCGCTATTCGCCACGCTTGCGGGCAACGCGCTCGCGCAGAACGACGGCTGCAAGAACCGCGGCGACCTCGATGTCCAGTTCTGCGACGAGAACAAGGACCTTGTTGCCGACCCGCCCAAGGATCCCAAAAAATTCAGGATTCCGAGCACGCTGGTATTCACCTACACGCCGGTCGAAGATCCGGCGGTGTACGAACAGGCGTTCAAGCCATTCACCGATCATCTCGCCGCCTGCACCGGCAAGAAAGTGCTGTTCTACCAGGTGCAGTCGAACGCGGCGGAGATCGAGGCTATGCGATCCGGCCGGCTGCACGTCGGCGGATTCTCGACCGGCCCGACTGCGTTTGCGGTGAACCTCGCCGGCGCGGTCCCGTTCGCGGTCAAGGGCGACGCCAAGGGGTTCCAGGGTTACAACCTGATTCTGATCGTGAAGAAGTCGAGTCCGTTTCAGAAAATCACCGATCTCAAGGGCAAAAAAATCGCGCATACGTCGGCATCGTCGAATTCCGGCAACCTCGCGCCGCGCGCATTGTTTCCGCCCTTGGGGCTCGTACCCGACACCGATTACAAGGTCGTGTACTCGGGCAAGCATGATTCATCCATCCTCGGCGTGAATTCCGGCGACTACGATGCGGCGCCCGTTGCGTCCGACGTGTTTCACCGCATGGCGGGGCGCAGCGTGATCAAAGAGGATGATTTCCGCATCCTGTATCGAAGCGAGACGTTTCCAACTTCGTCGTTTGCGTATGCGCATGATCTCGAGCCCGCATTTCGCGACAAGATGCTGAAGTGCTTTTACGACTACCGCTTCCCGCCCGAGATGCAGAAGACTTTCGACGGCGCCGACCGGTTTTACCCGGTGACTTACATGAAGGACTGGGCGGTAGTGCGCAAAGTGGACGAGGCCGCCGGCGAGAAGCACGATCGCGCCGCCTACGAGAACGAAACCGCGAAGGAAGAGGCCGCGCGCAAAAAAGCCGCCGAGGAAAAAGCGGCAAAGAAATAACCGCGGATGGACAATTCCGCCGCGCTGAGCATCAGGAACCTCAGCAAGGAGTACAAGCGCGGCAAGCCGGTGCTGCGCGACATCAGCCTCGATTTCGCCACGCGCGGGTTCACCGCGGTGATCGGGCCCTCGGGCACCGGCAAGAGCACGCTGATCCGCTGCATCAACCGGCTGGTCGAGCCGACGTCCGGTGCCGTCGAGTTTCAGGGCCACGACCTCGTCAAGCTGTCGGGACGCGCGTTGCGCGAGGCACGCCGCGGCATCGGCATGGTGTTCCAGGAATACAACCTCGTCGAGCGCCTGACCGTGATGGAAAACCTGCTGACCGGCCGTCTCGGCTACGTCGCACCATTGAAGGCGTGGCTGCGCAGGTTTCCGCAAGCCGATATCGACGAAGCGTTCGATCTGCTCGACGTCGTCGGCCTCGCGGGCTTCGCCAATCAGCGCGCCGACAGCTTGTCCGGCGGCCAGCGCCAGCGCGTGGGCATCGCGCGCGCGGTGATGCAGCACCCGAAACTGCTGCTCGCCGACGAGCCGACGTCGTCGCTCGACCCCAAGACCTCGGTCGAGATCATGTCGCTGATGCGCGACCTCGGCACCGCGAAAAACATTCCCATCATCGTCAACATGCACGATGTCGAACTCGCGCGTCGCTTTGCCGACCGTATCATCGGCATGTCCGAAGGACGTGTCGTGTATGACGGCGCGCCGGGAGCGCTCACCGACGAAAATTTAAAGACGATATACGGCGGAAAGGATTGGTTGCACCCGTGAACGCCGCGGCCGCGCGTATTGCGTTCCCGCCCAACTGGTGGGCGCGCGCCGGCTGGTTGCTGCTCGCCGCGTACATCGTGTATGCGTGCTCGCTGCTCGATTTTACGTGGGCGCGTTTCATGGTCGGCCTCGACAACGGCGCGCGTTTCATCGCGCGCATGTTTCCGCCGAATTTCTCGCGCTGGGAAATCCTCGTCAAAGGCCTCACCGAAAGCATCGAGATCGCGGTGCTGGCGTCCGCGCTTGGCATACTGATATCGCTGCCGATCGGATTGTTTGCCGCGCGCAACCTGATGCCGGTGTGGGTGACGTGGCCGGCGCGCATGCTGATCGCACTGTGCCGCTCGTTTCACCCGGTGATCGTCGCCATCGTGTTCGTCAAGGCGATCGGCTTCGGCGCACTGTCGGGCATCGCAGCGCTCACGGTCGCATCGATCGGCTTCATCGGCAAACTGTTTGCCGAGGCGATCGAGGAGATTTCCCTGAAGCAGGTCGAGGCGGTGCGCGCGACCGGCGCGCCGTTCATGAACGTGATTACGTACGGCGTGCTGCCGCAGGTATTCGGCCGCTTCATCGGCTTCGCGACCTACCAGCTCGATTCCAACCTGCGCAATTCGACCATGGTCGGCATCGTCGGCGCGGGCGGCATCGGCGGCGCACTGTTCGCCGCCTTTCAGCGGTTCGATTACGACTTCGTCTGCGCGATGCTGTTGTCGATCATTATCCTGATTTTCGCCGGCGAATTGCTCGCCACACGGGTGCGTGCGGTATTCCTCTAGCGCAGCAGGGTGAATGAAGAATGACGGCAAGCGCGACCCTCGATGCAAGAACGTGGCGGCGGTTTACGCCCGCGCAGCGCATCGCGCGCTTTGCGGTATATCTCGGCATCGTCGTCGCGATCGTGGTTTCGTTCCGCGCCGTCGAGGTGATCCCGGAATTCCTGCTCGACGCGCCCGAGCAGATGGCCGATCTTTTCAAGCGCATGTGGCCGGTCGCGTTCGGCTATTACCCGGCGGGCGTGCACGACGCGCTGGTGGAGACGCTGCACATCGCGACGCTCGGCACGATATTCGCCGTGATCATGGCGTTTCCGATCGGCATCATGGCCGCCCGCAACATCACGCCCAGCCGTCCGCTCAATTTCGTCGCGCGCCTGCTGCTGGTGTCGAGTCGCTCGGTGAATTCGCTGGTGTGGGCGCTGCTGTTCGTCGCGGTGTTCGGTCCCGGCGCGCTAGCCGGGACGCTCGCCATTGCATTCCGCTCGATCGGCTTTATCGGCAAGCTCGTCGGCGAGGCGATCGAGGAGGCGCACCCGGGTACGCTGGAGGCGCTCGAGGCGGCGGGTGCGCCGTGGTTTTCGCTGCTGACCATCGGCTACTGGCCGCAGATCCAGCCGGCGTTCTGGTCTGTCGTGCTGTTCCGCTGGGATATCAACGTACGCGAATCGGCGGTGCTCGGACTCGTCGGCGCCGGCGGCATCGGCATGGCGCTCGACACGGCAATGAACCTTTTTCAGTGGGACCGCGTGGCGATGGTGCTGGTTGCGATTTTTGCGGTCGTCATCGTGGCCGAGATCGTCGTGACGCAAATCCGCAAGCGAATCTTGTAAGGTCGGGACTCAATCCGCGGCGGGCGCGCGGCTACTCGTTAGGCTCCGCTTGCGCTTTGCCGCGGAATACGCGGTGCGCGAACACCGTATAGCCGAGCAGAAACGGCAATACGATCACGACCCCGATCAACGACATCCTGAGCGCCGACGGGTGCGACGCAGCCTGCCAGATGGTTATGCGATCCATCACCACGAATGGGAACAGGCTGTACGCGAGGCCGGCGAACGCGAGCGCGAAGATGGAAATTGCGCCGGCGAACGCGGTCCAGTCCGGCGCGCTGGCGTCTTTCTTCAGCCGGCCGGTAGCGCGCCACACCCGCCACCCCGCCGCAAGCGTGGCGAGCGGCAACAGCATCACCCATGGCGAGCGCGGCACGAACGGGAACTGTGCAAACCACTTCGCTTGCACTGTGGGACTGATCAGCGGCGTTGCGAGACTCACCAGCACGACGCCGAGTGCGACCCACATCAGCCCCCAGCGCGTCCAGGCGAGGGTTTTTTGCTGAAGTGCGCCCTCGGTTTTGAGCACCAGCCAGGTGGCGCCCAGCAAAACGTAGCCACCGCATAACGCCGCGCCCGACAGCAGCGCGAATACGTAATAGAGGAAGCCGTCCGCGAAGCCCGTGATGTAGCGGCCCAGCATCCACCCCTGCGCAAACGAAGCGAGGAAGGAGCCGAACCAGAACAGCCAGTTCCACAATTCGCCGTGCCAGCCTTCGCCCTTGACGCGCAGTTCGAATGCGACGCCGCGCAGCATGAGTCCGATCAGCATCACTGCGGCCGGCAGGTAAAGCGCGCCGAGAATTTCGCCATGCGCCACTGGAAACGCGATGAGCAGAATTCCGATACCCAGCACGATCCACGTCTCGTTTGCATCCCAAAACGGCCCGATCGAGGCCACCATCAAGGCTTGTTCCGCCGGCGTTGCCGCGGGCATCAGCATGCCAACCCCGAGGTCGAAGCCGTCGAGCACAACGTACAGGAGGATCGCCATGCCCATGAGGACCGCAAAAATCAGAGGCAGGTCGAGATTCATGCGTGCGCACCCTTGCCGGCCAGTTGGGTGATGACCACCATGTAGGCTACAAACATCGCGCTATACGTGATGATGTATAAAGTCAGGCTGGCGCCGAGTTGCGGTCCCGAGGCGTGGCCGGCGGCATCGGCGGTTTTCAGCACGCCGGTGACGAGCCACGGCTGGCGGCCGATCTCGGTCACGAGCCAGCCGGCGAGTGTCGCGATCCAGCCGGAGAAAGTGAAACCCGCGCAGGCCCACAGCATCCAGCGCGGCGGCAGCGCACCGCGGCGCGTGATCCAGACGCCGGTCCAGGCAAACAGCAGCATGAGCACGCCGACGCCCACCATCACGCGAAATGCGAAAAACACCGGCAACACCGGCGGCGTGTTCGGCGCGAAGGCGTCGATGCCCTTGATCTCGCCGTCGAGCTCGTGCGTGAGGATCAGGCTCGCCAGTTTCGGGATTTCAATGGCAAAGTCGTTTTGGTGAGTGACCTCGTTCGGCACGGCGAACGCCACCATCGGCGCGCCGCGCTCGGTCTTCCAGATCGCTTCCATCGCCGCAATCTTCGCCGGCTGGTGCTCGAGCGTGTTCAGCCCGTGCTGATCGCCGACGAACATCTGGACCGGTGCCAGCACCGCGGCGAGCACGAGTCCCGTGCGCAAGGTCTGGCGCGCCGAGGCGTCGGTAGCGTCGCGCAACAGACGCCACGCGGACAATCCGGCGATCACAAACGAAGCGGTAAGCCCCGAGGCGAGCAGCATATGCGCCATGCGGTAAGGCATCGACGGGTTGAATATGACCTGCCACCAGTCGCCGGCGATCAGCGCGCCGCCGTCCATCACTTGACCGGCGGGTGTTTGCATCCATGAGTTGAGCGCGATGATCCAGAACGCCGACATCGACGTGCCGATCGCCACCATGGCGGAGGCAAAGATATGCACCCACGGCGGGACGCGATTCATGCCGAACAGCATCACGCCGAGAAAGGTGGCTTCCAGAAAAAATGCGAACAGCACTTCGTAGGCGAGCAGCGGACCGGCAACGTTGCCCACCGCCAGCATGTAGCCCGGCCAGTTGGTGCCGAACTGGAAGGACATCGTGATGCCCGACACCGCCCCCATCGCGAACGACAGCGCGAACACCTTGGTCCACAACTGGTAGGTCGCGAGCCACGCCGGGTCGCCGCTGCGCGCGTAACGGATTCGAAAGTAAAGCAGGATCCACCCGAGCGCGATGGTCAGGCTCGGGAACAGGATGTGAAATGCAATGTTCAGCCCGAACTGCGCACGGGCGAGCAGCAGAAGATCGGTGGTCTCCATGGCAACGTCATCATACGGCAGTTTTCGCCGCGTGGTGCCGGCGCTGAAAACCGCGCGTTACCGCGCCCGGCTGCCTAGCGTTTTGCCCACAGATCGGTGAACGCACTCAGCGCCTGATCGACCTCGGCGTCGCCGATGTGCCGGTGTGTCACGAAGCGCAATTCCGGTCCTGCGCCCGGGGCTACGCGCACGCCTTTTTGCGCGAGCAATTTCGACAAATCGGCTGCCGAATGCGCGTATGCGCGCACGCTCGCGCGCACGAGGTTGGTTTCGATCAACGTCGGATCGACGATGCTGGCATCGATTTTGTGCAGGCCCACCGCGAGCCGCTTGGCCGTGCGATGATCTTCGGGAAGGCGCGCCACCATGTTCTCGAGCGCGACGATGCCCGCGGCGGCGAGCGGACCGGCCTGGCGCAGGTTGCCGCCGACCATGCGGCGGAACGCGCGCGCCCGCTCGATGAAATCGCTGCTTCCGCACAACACTGATCCAACCGGCGCCGACAGGCCCTTGGAAACGCAGAAACACACGCTGTCGCAGTGCTGCGAGACTTCCTTGGCGGTGGTGTTGAGCGCGGCGGCCGCATTGAAGAGGCGCGCGCCATCGACGTGCACGGGAACGCCATGATCGCGCGCGAGTTTGTGCACCTCGGCCATGTAGCCGAGCGGCAGCACGGCGCCGCTCGCCATGTTGTGCGTATTTTCCATCCAGACGAGCGCAGTGCCCATCTGGTTGCGGTGCGTGCGCTTGATTTTTTCGCGCAAGACATTCAGATCCATGCGGCCGCGCGTGCCGGGCATAGTGCGGTAAAAAAGCCCGGCAAGCGCGGCCATTCCGCCCAGTTCCGAACTCAGCGTGTGCGAGCCTTCTTCGAGCAGCACTTCGCCGCCGCGCTGCGCGTGCGTTAGCATCGCGACGAGATTCGTCATCGTGCCGCTCGGCATGAACGCGCCGGCCTCCTTGCCGGTTTTAGCGGCCGCCAATGCTTCGAGCTTTTGCACGGTCGGGTCGCCGTCGCGCGAGTCGTCGCCGTAGGTCGCTTCCTGCATTGCGGCCAGCATCGCCTCGGTCGGTTGGGTAACGGTATCGCTTCTCAGATCAATCATGAATACACCTAATCAAGTCAAAATCGTTAGCCACAGAGGACACAGAGAGAATCAAATTCAAAAAAACGGCAATCAGGGCCGTTATCTTAATGCAGTGTTGCTTTTATGTATTCTCTTGGCTTTTCTCTGTGTCCTCTGTGATCTCTGTGGAAAAAGCTTTTCGCTCGTTAGCGCGCAGCGAGCAGAAAATCCGCGAGCTCGCAGAATCCCGCACCGCTGTGCGCCCGCGTGACGTAAGCGGGCGTTGTGGCCAATTGTCCCGCGAACGCGCTGATGTTGGCGACGCCGACCGCATGCGGAAAATATTCGAACATCGGCGCGTCGTTCGGCGAGTCGCCGATAAAAACGAAACGGCTCCTTTCCGCATCGAGATCGGTGGCGAAACATTCGCGCATAAGCGTGCGCGCCATCGAGAGTTTATCGTATTCGCCGAACCAGCCGTTCACGTGGATCGAACTCACTTTGGCGGTCAAGCCGGCTTCCCGCATGAGCGCGACAATTTTGTCGACCGCGGCGGCGGGCAGGCGCGGCACATCCTCGCAGTAGTCGATCGCGAGGTCCGCCATGCGGTAGTGCTGGTCGCTCGCGACGGCGCAGCCCGCAACCCCCGCCAATATGCGGTCGCGAATCGCGGACAGCAGCTTGCCATTGGCCGCGCGCGTCGCATCGTCGTCGACATAGCGGCGCCGCATGGTGCGCGCAGCGTGGTCGTAGCGGAAATAGAACGCGCCGTTCTCGCCGACCACCGCATCGACCGGCCACATGCGCGCGATGTGATCGCACCATCCCGCCGGCCGCCCGGTGATCGGCACGACCAGCAGATTGGCGCGCTGCAAGGTTTCCAGTGCCGAGTACGCGGCCGCGGTGAGTCGCCCGCCGGTCGTGAGCGTGTCGTCGATATCGCACAGCACGCCGCGCAGCTGCGCCCGTGTATCTGGCGGAAGTTGCGCGAGCGGCTTCATCAATAACACTCTTCCTCGCCCGCCGGTTGCACCGGGCGCTGCACGAAACCGAAGCGCGCGGGCACTTCGGCCGCTGTAATCGGCGCCACCGGTACGGTGTTGCCGCGGAACGTGAACGCGAGGTCCGCGATCGTACCTGCCTGCAATTGCTCGATCGCAGCGCCGATGTTTTCCTCGGTCAGCGCCGCGCCGCGCTCGTCGGTGAAGCATCCGAGCAGGCGCTCCAGATCGCGGTCGTCGATGAGGCCGATGCCGTGTTCGCTCTCGATCAGCACGACGCCCGCGTCGTCGATCCATGCGCCTTCGATGTGAGTCACGGCGCGCCGGGTGTGGGTTTCCATGCGCTGGACCGCGCCCGGATTCGCGTCCCACAGCAGCCGGTAGATGTAGGGCGTGTAGTCGAGCGAAATGAACACGCGTTGCGGCCCGTTCTGGAAAAACCAGCGGCCCCGATCGTCGTGCTCGTAATTGCGCCCGATGAAGTCGGCGACGATGGAGTTCGAAATGCGCTCGCCCTTGATGAGCCAGTGGCCGCGGCGGTCGAGCGCGAGCCAGCCGTAGACCGCCGGCACATTGGGCCATTTGGCCATGCCTTGCTTGACGATCTCGTCCATGGGTAGAGCGAGGGATTGGGTGATTGGGTGATCAAGTGATTAGAAAGAGCAAAGGAGTGCTGTTGCGCTTCTCTCCATCATTCGATTACCCATTCACTGAGTCACCACCTGCACGTTAGTGCAGGTGCCTGTTGCGCGGATGCGGCTGCAATGCGGGCGCCGCGACCGCCGGTTCCTTCTCCACGGGGCGGCGCTTCCATTCGTCGTCGAACATCTGGTTGACCATGTTCGCGACCTGGTCGACGCGCGTCTTGTCGAAATGCGGCGACAGCAGCGCGGCGAGATCTTCCTCGACGCACTGGCGGCGGATTTCGTGAATTGCTTCCGCGCTGGGGCCGATGAAGATCTGCTGGAATTCTTCCTTGCCGCTGTCGTGGTACGACGTCAGCGTGATTTCGGACGCGTACTCGGTGAGCGGGCCGAGCGCCTGGAACGCTTCGGTCAGGCGCGCCTGGAAGCTGCGGCCGACTTCGCCGGTCCAGCACATATCGAGCGCCTGCTCTTTCACGTCGAAGCGGATGCCCGGCTCTTCGCGCTCCAGGCTTTGCACTTTTTCGATCGCGTCGACTTCGAGGTAGTCGAGCCACGGGCGCAGCGCATGTTCGACCTGCGTGAGGTGCACGCCTTTGCACAGGAAGGCGGTGCCGTGAACATGAACTTCCATGCGCATTTTGAGCTCCGGATCCATAACTCGCCCTGTCGGAAATTAAGCCACTAAGGGCGGGGGGGCAAGGATATCACGGCGCGGGCGGGCGGCGAAACCGGGTGCTTTACTTCAGCAGGCCGAGTTCCTCCAGCATCGCGCGCATTTCGGCGCGTTCGCGCGGCAGATAAACGGCGAGTTCTGCGCTGTTGCGATACAGCGCGCTCCAATGGTGTTGCGCAATCGCCGCCTGCCATACGCTCGATGCGGTCGCGTCGGCGAGCACGGAATCCCAGAATGCGATTTGCGCGGCGTCGAGACCGCGCGCGCCGTCGACGCCGCGCCACGCGTTGACCACGCAATCGATGCCTTGTTCGACCCACGTCGGAACTTCTGCAAACGGCGGCGCCAGACGGTCGGGCGCGGTTACCGCCAGCGCACGCAAGCTGCCGTCCGCAAGTTCGGGCAGCGCGCTCGTTGCCGAAATCGCGGCGACCTCGCAACCGCCGGCGACGACGTCTGCGATCGCGTCCCGCGCGGAATCGAATGCGCGCACCTTGAGAGCTTTGAGGTTGCCGCCGACTTGCCGCGTCACGCGCGCGAGCGCGATGTGGTTCGGGTTGCCGGCGGATGTTGCGACCGCGGTGGTGAACGAGTCGGCGTCGCGCGCGAGGCGATCCATCAATTCGCGGCTCGTCTCAATCGACGAGCCCGCACGCGCGACGAATGCGATGTACTCGTTGTGCAACACCGCGAGCGGCGTGTAGGCGTCGTGGTCGAACGCGCTAAAACCTGTCAGATAGTCGGTCGTCACGTTCGGCGAAGTCACGACGACCACGTGCGCGTCATGCGAAAAGCGGTCGAGGTAAGTCCAGATTCTGCGACTGGCGTCGCCCGGCAGGTTGAGGACCTGCACCGGCACTTCGACAAGCCCGCGCGACTCGATGGCGCGTGCGAGTGCACGAGCGGTGCGGTCGAGTCCCGCGCCCGGCGGCGTGCCCGCGACGATTTCCAGCGCGCGGTCTGGGCGCCATATGCTATGTGCAGTCGTCATCGGATCGTTCGGTTGGGCTTAAGAGGGAGTTGAAGCGTGACATTTTAGCGCAAGCAATGCCGCCCGCTTTGTGTCGCCCGCCGCTTCCAAGCATGATCGCAGGCTTCGTAATATCATCGCTTCCGCGGAATCTCTTCATACAGGAAAGAACAATCTTGCAACGCAAAGACTTGGGCATCGCAGTCATCGGGTCGGGCCGTATCGGCACTCTGCGTGCCGTAATGGCATCGAGGCATCCGGCGGTAAAATTTCTCGCGGTCTCGGACCGCGACCCTGAACGCGCCAGGAAGCTCGCGGCACAGACCGGCGCGCAATTTCATTCGGCCGACAATCTCGAAGTGATATCGCGGCCGGAAGTGACTGCGGTCATCGTCTCGACGATCGAACTCGAGCACACGCTGCCGATCATGCAGGCGCTTGAACTCGGCAAGCCCGTGCTGGTCGAGAAGCCGCTCGCGCTCGATCTCACCGAAGCGGACAAACTGATCGCAGCCGTCGCGAAAGCGGGCGGCGACCTGCGCGTCGGTTTCAGCCGGCGCTACAAGGACCGTTATTTGCTGGCCAAGGAGCAGATCGTGCAGGGGCGCCTGGGCCGCATTACGAGCGCCGCCGCGCGCGTCTACAACTCGCGTTCGCAGGCGATGCAGACATTGAAGCGCCTTCCTGAAAACAGCTCGGTGTCCGGGCTCACCTATTACGTCGATCTGATCAACTGGTTGCTCGAGGGCAATCCCGCCGTCGAAGTGTTCGCGCGCGGGCAGGGCAGCGTGCTGAAGGAAACGGGCTACAACACCAACGACGTCACGTGGGCGATAGTCACGTTCGCCGACGGCGCCGTCGTCAATTTCGGCGTGTGCTACGCGCTGCCGCAGCACTATCCGTCTCTCGGGCATGCCGCACGCGTCGAAGTCATCGGCACGGAAGGCGTGATGATCCTGGACGACGATCACACCGATCAATTGATGTACAGCAACGTCGGCGTGCCGCACGTCTACATCCCGGACCACAGCGTCAACATGGTGTTTCTCGGCAGCGGCACGCCGGGCGACTGGGCGCTCGGCGAATTCCAGGGGCCGGTCGCGTCGGAATCGCGCGCGTGGCTCGATTACCTGTCGACGGGCCGCGCGTGCGTGCTGGCGACGCCGCAGGACGCGCGCCGCGCGCTGGAAATTTCGCTCGCGATCGAGCGTTCATTGAAAACGGGTGCGGCGGTGAAGCTGCCGCTTGCGGACTAATTCAACTATCGCCGCAGATAAACGCAGATGAGAAACCAGCCCAATGTTCTTTTGGCCCCGCTCTTGATGGTTTTTTTGGCGACAGCCTGGGTGCAACCAGCGGCTGCGCAATGGAGACCCGAAAAAACCGTCGAGATCATTGTCGGCACCGGACCCGGCGGCGGGCAGGACAAGACCGCCCGCACGTTGAACCGCATGCTCGTGGACAGGCGATTGGTGGAAGCGCCGATCACCGTGGTCAACAAGCCGGGCGGCGGCGGCACGGTAGGCTGGGCTTATCTCAACCAGCACGCGGGCGACGCGCATTACGTCGAAATCGCGAACACGACGCTGCTCACCAATCAGATCAACGGTCGCAGCACCATCGGCTATGCCGATGTGACCCCGCTCGCGATGCTGTACTCCGAATCGGTCGCGCTGTCGGTGCGCCAGGAGTCTCAGCTGATGACGGGCAGGGACCTTGTCGAGCGGCTGAGAAAGGATTCCGCATCGGTGAGCGCTTCGGTCGGCAGCAGCGTCGGCGGACCGAATCACATAGCTTTTGCGCTGATCGCCAAAGCCGCGGGCGGCGACGTGAAGAAATTGAAGACCGTAGTCTTCCAGGGCGGTGGGGAGGCGATCACGGCGACGCTCGGCGGGCATGTCGATCTCATTTCTTCGGCGGCCAACAACGTGATTCCCTTCCTCGCCGCGGGCAAGATGCGCGTGCTCGGCATCACCGCGCCGCAGCGGCTGCCTGGCGCGCTCGCGAACGTGCCGACGTGGAAAGAGCAGGGCATCGACCTGCACGTCACCAACTGGCGCCTGCTCGCGGGTCCGAAAGGCCTGACCGCCGCGCAGGTCGCCTACTGGGACGGCGTGATCGCGAAGCTCGTCAAGACCGACGAATGGAAGAAGGACCTCGACAACAATGTGTTCGAAAACGCGTATATGAACAGCGACGAGGCGAAACGTTACCTCAAAACGCAATTCGACCAGTTCCACTCGGCCTTGTCGGAAGTCGGGCTGGCCAAGTAACGCGCAAAACCGCCGCGCGCGGTCTATTTGATCAAGCCGAGTTCCCTGAATACCGCCGCGCCCGCGCGCACCGCGCCGTTGGCGGCGGGAAATCCGCAGTAGACGGTCGCGTGGTGGAACACGCCCATGATTTCCTCGGGCGTGGCGCCGTTGTTGAGCGCACCGAGAATGTGGCCTTTCAATTCGTCGTCTTTGCCGAGCGCGGTGATCATCGCGAGCGTGACGAGGCTGCGGATCTTGAGCGGCAGGTCCTTGCGCGACCAGAACACGCCCCATGCGTACTCGGTGACGAACTGCTGCTGCTGCAGCGAGAAGTTGTCCGGACTCGCGTGGCGCTTCGCGACGTGTTTTTTGCCCATGACCTTCGTGCGCGTTGCGATGCCTTTTTTGTACAGTGCGCTTTTCATTGTTGCCTTCCAGTCGTAAATCAGCCGATGGCGTGCGCGGCCGGTTGCAGGTTGTCCTTGGGCATGAAGAAGACCAGCAGGTTGGCGAGCACTATGGTGCCGGCGAGGAAATAAAACGCCTTGTGGATGTCGAAGTTGTCGGCGATCAGGCCGAAAACCGACGGCGAAATCGCGGCGCCCAGCGACGTAAACCCGAACTGCAATCCGACGCCGGCGCCGGCGAGGTTTTTCGGCACGGCTTCGATCGCCATCGCCTGCAGCACCGCGCGCATCGCGTAGAGGAAAAATCCGACCAGCGCGATGAAGAGCACGAACCACGCGCTGCGGCCCGCGAGCACCATGCCGATGATCATCACTCCCGACAGCAGCATGCTCGACATGATCATCTGGCGGCGTCCCCACTTGTCCGACACGTGCCCGCCCAGGGGCGCGGCGACGAATCCGGCAACCTGCAATACCGTCATGCAGATGCCGACCGCGAACGGCGAGTAATTGAGTTCGTAGGCGAGATAGACCGGCAGAAAGGTCATCAATCCCGCCTGCGTCATTGTGCGCATGGCGGAACTTGAGCCGACCAGCATCAGCGATTTGTTTTTCAGCAGGCCCGCGAAGTCGCGCAGATATTGTTTTACGTTGTGGCCTGCGGAGTCGGCGTTGATCGCGTTCTCGTCGCGGGCCTTGTTCACGGTAAACGCGCCGAGCAGGAACAGGATCAGCATCGACATGGTGAGGCCCGGGATGACGTTGATCACGACCACCGTGCGCCAGCTGAACCACCCGAGCAGCGCGCCGACCACGAAAGGTGCCAGCGCTTCGCCGACGTTGCCGCCCATGCCGTGGAACCCCAGCACCAGCGCTTTGCGCTTGGGGTAGCGGTACGCGAGCGTCGGGATCGCCGCCGGGTGCCACAGGTTGTTGCCGATGCCGACGAGCGTCACGCAGATCAGCAGCATCCAGAAACTGTGCGCGAGGCTCATCAGCGCGTACGGGAAGCCGACCCAGAACAGCGAGGTCGCCATCAGGTAGCCTTTCTTGCCGACCATGTCGACGATCATCCCGCCCGGTATGTTGGAGATCGCGCCCGCGAGATATTGCACCGTCATGATCATGCCGATCTGCGTGTACGACAGGCCGAATTCCCTGCCGATCAGCGGCAGCAGGATGTAGAACGTCGCGGTGTACCAGTGCGTGAGACCGTGGCCGGCGGAAATCAGCCACACTTCCTTGAAGGACTGCGGAACGGCGCTGGCGGTGGCGGTTGCGGTATTCATATTGAGAGCAGAATAATAACATCGGCCGGTGATCTTCGCTGGCGGCGCGCGTGGAAAAGTGATTAAGTGATTGGGTGATTGAGCGATTGAGTAACTTAATCACTTAATCGCTGAATCACCCAATCACCCATGGCTCATTCACCCGCGCACCCCTTTCAAGTAACATAGCCGTTTTTTTCGCGGCCGTCCGGCCGCGGATTTCCCACTGGACAGCGGCACATAGATGCGCACCGACCTCGCCAGATTTTTCAGCCCGCGCTCGATTGCGATCATAGGCGCATCGCAGGACGTCGTATCGATCAGCGGCCAGCCATTGAAGCATCTGCTGGCGCACCAATATGCGGGCAAGCTCTATCCCGTAAACCCGAAGTATAAGGACGTGCTCGGCGTCAAATGCTATCCGTCGGTCGGGGAGCTGCCGGAGACGCCCGATCTTGCGCTGGTGCTGATCAATGCGGCGCGCGTCGCCGACACGCTGCGCGAATGCGGCAAGCTCGGCGTGCCGTACGCGATCGTGTTCAGCTCGGGCTTCTCCGAGACCGGCGGCAAAGGTGTCGCGATGCAGGGCGAACTCGCGGGAATCGCGGCGGAATTCAACATCGGCATCATCGGGCCCAACTGCCAGGGCATGATCAATCCGGCCGACCGCGTCTATGCGGGCTTCGGCTCGATCTTCGGCGCCGATTACGAACCCGGCCGCATCAGCATGGTGTCGCAGAGCGGCGGTTTCGGTTTTTCGGTGATGAACCTGGCGGCGCTCGACGGCGGGCTGCACTTCCGCCAGATGGTGACCACCGGCAACGAAATCGGCGTGAGCTCGCTCGATTTCATCAACTACTTTATCGACGACGCGCATACCGACATCATCGCGTGCTACATCGAGGGCCTGAAAGACGCGCACCGCCTGATCGAAATCGGCAACCGCGCGCTCGCCAAAAAGAAGCCGATCTTCGCGTGGAAGGTCGGCAACACGGAGCAGGGCCAGAAGGCCGCCGCCTCGCACACCGCGAACCTGGGCGGCGCGATGGCGCTGTACAAAGCCGCATTCCGCCAAGCCGGGATCATCCAGGTCGACGATATCCAGGACGTGATCGATTACAGCCGTGCGTTCCAGTGCGGCAAGCTGCCCGCGGGCAACCGCGTCGCGATCATCACGATTTCCGGCGGCGCCGGCATCCTGATGACCGACGAATGCGTGGGCCGCGGCATGCAGGTGCCGCAGCTCTCCGCCGCGACCACGGAAAAGCTGCGCGACATCGTGCCGTCTTTCGGCTCGCTCGTGAACCCGATCGACGTGACCGCCGCGATCTTCAGCGACCTTACGATGATCAGCCGCACGCTGAACGCCGTGCTCGACGATCCCAACGTCGATTCGATCGCGATGATCAACGCGTCGCTGATGGGCGATCTCGCGGCGAGTGTCGCGCGCGAAATAGTTGCCGTCGCGAAACACAGCAAAAAGCCGATATTCCTCACGTGGAGCGCGCGCGATTCCGTCGCGCAGGAAGCTTACGCGATGCTCGAGGCGGAAAAGATCCCGCACTACAAGTCGCCGGTGCGCTGCGGGCGCGCGCTGTCGGCGCTGTCGTGGTACGCCGAAGCGTTGCGTGTTTCCAAAAACGATATCGGCACCGAATTTTGCAGGTTCTTCCAATAAAGCCAAAGAAAGTAAATCGGCAGCAACAGCTACCGGAACTCCTTTTGAATGTGCGGCATCAATAAAGGGTTTGTAATTTTCAATTACTCCGTAAACATTGGTGTATTGCACCAAAGCACCAAAGAAATACAACATGGAAATTGTAAATTTTGTGATTTGG
>CAZEAX010000031.1:0-19802 GCA_964510405.1 uncultured Streptomyces sp.
CTCCACGACGTGCACGCGCCTCAGTCGGCCATGGCGCTGACAACGAGGTCGGCCTCCTTCGCGAGTTCCTCGATGATGCGCGGATCGGCGGGGAGACTCGGCAGCGGCTTGCGCAGTGAAACAACGGATGCGAGCGGCATCTCAGCGCGGACACCTTCGACCAGGAATTTGAACAGATGATCGGCGTTGCTTTTGCTGTTGTCGAGCAGCCCGAGACGCAGACCGGCACCCCTTCGCGCGCGACGAATCTCCGGAATTTCCGCCGCGGGCGCCGGCGCTTCGGGTACGATGATTTTCATGTTTACGCTCAGTCGATTTTCGTACCCGACGCGGCGATGACCCTGCGCCACTTGTCGAGTTCGGATTTCATCAGCGCCGCAAACTGCTCGGGCGTGCTCGATATGGGATCGACGCCCTGCGAGGCGAACTTTTCACGGACGTCGGGATTCTGCAGCGCCTTGGCGGCTTCGCTGCTCAGGCGGTTGACGACGTCGCGCGGCGTGCCCGCCGGCGCGAGCAGGCCGTGCCACGTCGTTACCGCGTAACCGGGCAGCGCGGCCTCTGCAATCGTCGGTATCTGCGGCACCGCGGGCGAGCGCTTCTCGGTCGTCACCGCAAGCCCGCGCAACCGGCCGCTTTGCACGTGCGGCAGCGAGGTCAGGATCTGATCGAACATGAGCGAGACCTGCCCGCCGATCAGATCCGTCATCGCGGGGCTGCTCCCCTTGTACGCGATGTGCACCATGTCCACGCCGGCCATCGTCTTGAACAGTTCGCCCGCGAGATGAATCGCGGTGCCACTGCCGCCGGAAGCGAAAGTGAGCTGGCCCGGACGCCGCTTCGCGTACGCGATCAGCTCCTTCACGTTTTTCACCGGCACCGAAGGATGCACGACGAGCAATTGCGGCATCGACGTCAGCTGCGAGATCGCCGCGAAATCGCGCAGCGTATCGAACGGCATCCTGCTGTAGAGGCTCGGATTGATCGCCATCGTGCCGATCGTCGCGAGAAAAAGCGTGTAGCCGTCAGGCGCCGACCTGGCCACGAGTTCCGCGCCGATGTTGCCGCCCGCGCCGCCGCGATTGTCGATCACCACCTGCTGCCCCATTTGCTCGCCGAGCTTCTGGCCGACGAGCCGCGCCACGACGTCGGTAGTGCCGCCGGCCGGAACGCCGACGACGATACGGACCGGCTTTTGCGGATAGGTCTGCGCATGCGCGGGACCGGGCATGACGATCGCGGCCAGGATGCAAACGTTGCATCCCGAACTTATCGAGAATGCTTTCATTTCATTCCTCCGCATTCTTCATAGTCAGCCGGCATCGATCGGCCGGCGTCCGCGCTCGATCAGCTCCTGGGCGAGATCCGGCGGCACTTCGACCGGTATCGTCAAAATCAGCGCCGAATAGGATTTGCCGTGAGGGTCGATCGACAGCGAGCGCGTGACGCCGCCGCCCAGCGCGCCCTCGAGCACGAAATTGAGCGCGTTGACCTTCGGCAGTTCGTAACGCGTGACCGGGCCTTTGACGATGCCGCCGAAATGCGCCTTGACGCGTGCGGGCGTCAGCCATTGCCGGAGCAGCGGATAGTAATGCGGCTCGTAAGCGATGACACCGACGTTGTTGATGTCGCCCTTGTCGCCGGAGCGCGCGTGCGCGAGTTCGCGCAGATAGAAAGTTTTCATGCGACCTCCGTCATCACGACCTGGTGCCGGATGATGTCGCGCGGCACGAGGCATGAATAAATCGCGAGCACCTCGCGCACGGTCTTGGTCGGGATCGACGAGCTCGCCGGCCCTTTGCCGACGAGCGTCTCGACTTCGTTGGCGAGCTTCACTGCGTCGCGCTTGTCGCGCGCGCGTCCCGCGAAGCGCAGGCACACTTCATACGGCGCCCCTTGGCGCGGCAGCGAAGCCTCGCCGTGCAGCGCGTTGAGCCCGATGTAATCGACGCGCAGTTCCTGCAGCCTGACGCCTTCGATCTCAAGCCGCTCGCGCACGACTTTCTCGGCGAGTTTCGCGCGCTCGACGCAGCCGAGTCCGGCGTAGGTAATCATTCCTTCGCCGATCCAACCTTCGAGGATGCCGACCGAAACCTTCAATTGCGCAGGCCGCGGTTTCCCGCGTCCGCCTTTGATCATCACGCGGTCGGGTCCGACCTCGTCTAGCGTCACGTCGGAAAAATCGACCACCACATCGGGCGTGATGTAGTTCGCCGGATCGTGAATTTCGTAAAGCATCTGCTCGGTGCACGTCGCGCGGTTGATCAGCCCGCCGGTGCCGGCAACCTTGGTGACCACGATGGTGCCGTCGGCGGACACTTCGAGATACGGATAGCCGAGATTGCCGAGGTCCGGCACTTCCTTGTAGCCGGGGTCGGCGAAGAAGCCGCCCGACACATTCGCGCCGCACTCGACCATGTCGGCGCCGGTCTGGCCTTTGCCGAGCAGATTCCAGTCGTCCATTTTCCAGCCGAATTCGTGAATCATCGGCGCCAAAAACAACGAGCAGTCGCCGACGCGTCCCGTCAGGACGATGTCGGCCCCCTGCTGCAAAGCGTCGACCATGACATCGGCGCCCATATACGCATTGGCCGAGACGATTTTTCCCTCGAGACTGGCCAACGGCCGGCCGGTCTCCATTAGCTTCAGCTCATCGCGATACGCGAGACAGTATTCGAGGACGTCATCGCCGAGCACGGCGGCGACTTTCATCGGCGCGAGCTTCAGCTCGCGGATAATATCGGCGGTGCGCTTGGCCGCGCCGACGGGATTCGCCGCGCCCATGCTCGTCACCACGCGCGTGCCGTTCTTCCGGCAATGCGGCAACGCGGCGTAAAAACGGTCGTCCAGGAGTTCGTTGTAACCGGCGTCGGGATTCTTGAGCCGCTGCAGCTGCGCCAGCGCGATGGTGCGCTCCGCGAGCGTTTCATAGACGAGATAATCGAGCTTCGCGTGCCTGGCGAGTTCGGTTGCCGGCCCGACGCGATCGCCTGCGTAGCTGGCGCCCGCGCCTATGCGCAGGACGCGTCCGGAATGCGCGTTAGTCGCCATGCAGGGTCATCTTGAATATCGACGGATTTTTTTCTGACGAGGTGGTGAAGCAGCTTGCCGGTTTTTATCTTAACATGTCCTGCCTATGTCATCGCAGCGCCGCCCATCACTTGCTCGCTCCGCCTGCGGGTTGCTGCTCGCGCTTTCGTTCATTCATTTAACGCAAAGCAGCGCCGCGACTTTCCCGTCGCGCAGTATCCGCATGATAGTCCCCGTAGCTCCCGGCGGTCCGACCGACTTGCTCGCGCGCGACATGACGCCGAAACTCACCGAAGCGCTGGGCCAGCAGGTAATAGTCGACAACCGCGCCGGCGGCAACGGCAATATCGGGATGGAGCTTGCCGCGCGCGCGGCACCCGACGGCCACACGTGGGTACTCGCAACCGCGGGTCACCTGACCGTGAATCCCGGCATGTACAAGAATCTGCCCTTCGACACGGTGCGCGATTTTTCCCCGATTTCGATCTGCGCGAGCCTGCCGAGCATCCTTATAACGCATGCGTCGCTGCCGGTGAAATCGATCGGCGAGTTGATCAGGTTCGGCAAGTCGAAACCCGATTACCTCGTGTATGCGACCGCGGGCAGCGGCTCGCCGAGCCATCTGTCCGGCGAATTGCTGAAAACGGCGACCGGCATCAATTTCATTTACGTGCATTACAAAGGGGGCGCGCCGGCAATGATAGACGTGATCGGCGGGCAGGCGCATTTGTCGATACTGGGCCTGCCGACCGTACTGCCCCACGTGCGCGCGGGCAAACTGCGCTCGCTCGGCGTGACGAGCCGCGAACGTCTTGCTTTCGCGCCCGACCTGCCGACCGTGCAGGAAAGCGGCCTGCCCGGCTTCGAAGTCACCAACTGGCTCGCCATGCTTGTGCCCGCCCGCACGCCGAAGGAGATCACGACCAGGATCGGCCGGGAAGTCGTCGCCGTGCTGAAACGTCCGGATGTCGCCGACGTTCTGTCCCGTCAGGGTTTTACCCCGGTCGCGAGCACGCCCGCTGAACTCGCGGCGCAAATCAACGCCGATCTCGCCAAATGGTCGATGGTGATCAGGAACGCCGGTCTCACGGCCGAATAAAATGTCCGATAATTTTAATCAAACCGAAAGATGATCATGACTTACCGCTATGTCAATGTACTCGGTGCAATCGCTGCGCTTACGATCTCCGCTGACGCCTGCGCCCAGGCGGGCAAGCCTGACCCGGCCGCCGGTTATCCAAACCGGCCCATCCGCCTGATCGTGCCGTTCGCGCCGGGCGGCAGCAGCGACGGCATGGCGCGCATCCTCGGCCAGAAGCTGACCGAGAGCTGGGGCCAGCAGGTGCTGGTCGACAACCGGCCCGGTGCCGGCGAAATCATCGGCACCGAAATCGTTGCCAGGTCGAATCCCGACGGCTACACCATGGAGCTCGTATCGTTGCGTTACTCGGTCAATCCCAGCCTGCTTAAAATGCCGTACGACACGGTGAAGGATTTCGCGCCGATCACCATGACGGCGGCGGTCGGTAACGTACTCGTAGTCAACGTGAAATCGCCGATCACCTCGGTGAAGGAACTAATCGCGCTGGCGAAGCAGAAACCCGGCGAACTCGTATTTGCGTCGTCCGGCATCGGTGGCGCGCCGCACCTGATCGGCGAATTTTTTGCGCTGACCACCGGTATCAAGCTGACGCACGTCGCCTACAAGGGCGGCGGGCCCGCGGTCTCCGATCTGCTCGGCGGCAACGTCGCCATGAGCTTCGCGTCGATGACGTCGTCGTTGCAGTTCATCAAGGCCGGCCGTCTGCGGCCGCTCGCGGTGTCGTCGAAGGAACGCTCGGCGCAATTGCCCGACGTACCGACGATGGCCGAAGCCGGCGTGCCGAACATCATCGTGCGCGACTGGCAGGGCCTGGTCGCGCCGCACGGCACTCCGAAAGCCATCGTCGACAAGCTCGCCGGCGAAACCCGCCGCATCCTGCGCGACCCGGCCAACCAGGAACGCTACGCGACGCTGGGACTCGACATCATCGCCAGCACGCCGGAGGAATTTGACGCATCGATCAAATCGGAAATTCAGCGCTGGGCGAAAGTCGTCAGGGAAGCTAATATCAAGGCCGAGTGAGAGGCTCGCGCTGCCATCATGTCCTGCGCTTCACCACCCAGGTCGGCATGCGCGTTGGCGCTGCGTTATCTTCCCCCGCTGCTCCCGGTCTGCCTTGCGCTGTCAGGCCCAAGAGTGGCGTTCGGCCAGAGTTATCCAAACAAGCCGGTGCGCATCGTCACTATCACTGCCGGCAGCGGCATCGATTTCACGGCGCGCCTGATCGCGCGGGCGCTGAGCGCGAGTCTCGGCCAGCAATTCATCGTGGACAATCGCGGCAGTCTTATTTCGGGCGAGGTGGTGTCGAAGGCGCCGCCCGACGGTTACACGCTGCTGGTCGACAGCAGCAGCTTCTGGCTCGCGCCGTTGCTGCAGGATGTCCCGTACGATCCGCAACTCAGCTTCGCTCCGGTCTCGCTGCTGGCGGCTTCCCCGCTGATACTCGTCGCGTCGCCGGCGGCGCCGATACGCTCCGTCGCGGAACTGATTGCGCTCGCCAAAGCCAACCCGGGAGTGCTCAACTATGCATCGGGCACGTCGGGCGGTTCCGGCCATCTGACTGCTGAATTGTTCAAAACCATGGCCGGCGTGAATATCATGCGCGTCGGCTACAAGGGAACGGTGTTGTCGTACACCGATCTGATGAACGGCCGCGTGCACATATTGTTCGAGAGCGCGCCCGCGGTGATGCCGCTGGTGAAGGCGGGAAAAATAACCGGCATGGCGGTGACGACGTTGCAGCGCACCGTGCTGGCGCCCGGCATGCCGACGGTGGCGGAAACGGTGCCGGGATTTGAAGTCGTGAGCATGACCAGCCTGTTGGCGCCGGCGAAAACACCGACGGCAATCGTCGGCCGCTTGAGTCAGGAAATCGTACGGATACTCCGCACACCGGAGGCGAAGGAAAAGCTGCTCAACGCCGGCACCGATCCCGTCGGCAGTTCGCCGGAACAACTGGCGATCACTATAAAATCCGAAATGGCGAAGTGGGGCAAGGTCATCAAGGACGCCGGCATCCGCGCCGATTAGCCGCGCCTGCCGCGGAGCGGCGTCGTTATCAGACCATCGATCCGGGCGCGGTCAGGTCCTTGGCTTCGCCGCGCCAGAACGCCGCGGCCGCGCGTATGTAGGCGAGGCTGGTCTGCAGTATCTCGCCGTAGATGCAGACATAAGCGCCGTTGTCATAAACAGCGCTGCGCGTCGCCGCGTCCACCGGTGTTCCGTGCTGCAACGCGCGCGCCGCGCGAATGACCGGATCGTCGGTTCGATAAAACGAAGTGCGGACGCCGAAGCGCTCGATTTTTTCGGGATCGGGATGCTGGTAAACGCGCACCCAGCGATCGACCTCTACAAAGTAAGGCTGTACCAGACCGAACAGGTTGTCGAGCCAGTCGGCCATATTGTCCATGTTGTCGGCGGTCGGATTGAGCGTGTGCGCGGACAGCAGCGAGCGTTGAAAAAGCGCGCGGATGAATTCCTCGAACGCGTGCCCGTCGTCGCTCAGTTCGCCCATGAAAAATTTCGACAGCGGTTCGGCGTCGCCGTCCAGATAGACCTGGCGGAAGACTTCCGCGTCGAGATAGGCAGAGAATTCATGCGCCAGCTCGACGCTTTCCGCGTTGACCTTGGGTGTGTTCGGCGTTCCCCGCAGCGACGCCTGCATCTGCGTCCAGCTCGCGCCCGCCATGTTCGAAAGCACCGGCTTCATGACGTTGTCCGTCGCCTGGTGCACAAGGCCGCCCAGAACGAAAGCGAGGTTGCGCCTCGCCTTGTCTTCTTCGGCGCAGGCTTTCAATTGTGCGAGCGCGGTCTCCAGCATCGGTTGCATCCACACCTTGCCCAGGCGGGTCAGCGTACCGAGACGCCCCACTTCGCGTCCGCTCTCGATGACTTCGCGGAATATCGGCGGAAGTTTGTCGTCGAGCTGGACCAGCCGACGGCAATCTTCGAAAGCAGCCCAGTGCGTAACCATGTCGGACATCAGCGGTCTCCGGAAATCGGCAATCTTGATTCTAGGCCACGCCGCGCATGCCTGCGCGGCAGTTTTTTAAGCCATGCATGTGCAAGACCGCTCCTCAGTCGAATCCGTACAGGCGGCGTGGATTGTCGACCAGGATTTTTTTGCGCTGCACCGCGTCCGGCGCCCACTCGTTGATGAGATCAGCCAGGTCGCCATCGTCCGGCATTTTCTCGCGTGCGCTCGGGTGCGGCCAGTCCGAGCCCCACACTACGCGGTCCGGCGCGGCTTCTATCATGCCGCGCGCGAACGGCGCGATGTCGGGATAATGCGGCACCGCATCCGAAATAAAATACGGCCCCATCAGCTTCGCCCACACGTTGTCGCGGCGCAAAAGCCGCAGCAAGGCCTGATACGGCGGCGCGTTCAGTCCATCTGTTGTCGCGATGCGCGCAAAATGATCGATTACGATGTCGATCTTCAAACTTGCGAGTCCCTGCTCCATCTGCGGCATGTCGCGCAGGTTCACGAAGAACTGCAGATGCCAGCCGAGCGGCCTGATGCGCGCTGCGAGTTTGGGAGCCTGCGCGAGCTTGAGTCCCGGCGTCGCCGATGCGGTGTTGATGCGGATGCCGCGAAAGCCGGATTCATGGAGCGCTGCGAGTTCACGGTCGGTAATGTCTTCCGCGACCACCGCAACGGCGCGCAAATCGAATGTTTTCGACTTTAACGCCTCGACGATCAGCGAGTTGTCGGTGCCGTAGACGCTCGGCTGCACGAGCACGCCGCGCGCGCAACCGAGCGTACGCAGCATGCGCACATAATCGGCGAGTGGATTTTCGTGCGGCACAAAATGCGTCTGCGGCAGCAGCGGGTATTGGCTTTGCGGACCGAAAATGTGCGCGTGACAGTCGCACGCGCCCGCGGGAAACGGCGTCTTCGGCGAATGCGGGTTGCGGACCGGCGCCGGAATGTCCGGCGCGCGAAAACTCCTAGCCGCCACTCGGCGCATCCTTGGCCTGGCGCGCCTCGACTGTCTTCGCTTCGATCTCGTAGTACTCGTCAAGACCGATCAAGTCCTCGACTGCCTGGCGCGCAGCTACATATTCGGCATTCGTCATGCCCGTATAGTCGCCCGTTTTACGCAGTTCGGTGAGCGCCTTCTTCAGGAAATGAAACTCCGTGCAGAGCGTGACCTGCGCTTCGATGCAACCCACATACCCCATCTGCTGAAGGTCTTTGCGCGAAATAATGGGACGGCCGTCGCGGTTGCCGCGGCTTTGCACGTAGACAAGCGGCAGCCGGCATTTCTTCGGCGCCTCTTCGGCCTCCTGTGGGGTGCGCGGGAACAGCAGACCGAGATCGGCGCCGACGTCGGCGGCGCGGTTCAAGCGCATGCTCGCTTCTTCGAGCCCGAGCGCGCGGCAGGTGTCGGTGCGCGCGATGATGACGAAATCGGGATCGCTGCGGTCGCGCTCCTTGCATGAGTACTCGACCTTTTCGACGAACTCCTCGACCGGCACGCCGTGCACCACGTACTTGTGATAGTGCGCGCGCTTCGGATAGAGCGCGTCCTCGATATGGATGCCGGCGACGCCGCCGCGGATGAATTCGCGCATCGTGCGCATCGTATGGATCGGCTCGCCCCAGCCCGAGCCGGCGTCGGCCACCAGCGGAATATTGATGTTCTGCGCGATATTGCGCGCGGGGTCGATCTGCTCGTTCATCGTCAACAGCGGTTCGGTGATCGCGGTCGATGCGCCCGTCACATAGCCGCCGATATAGGCCGCCTCAAAACCGAGCGACTCGACGAGGCGTCCGCCGATCACGTTGTAAACCGAAGGCATGTGCAGAAAAGTTTTCGCGCGCAGCAGGGCGCGCAGCCTGGTCGATTGCCGTTCCATCTCGATTCTTCCTTTGGGTTATGGTCTGGGTGCTAACTCGGTATCTTACAACCAAATGGCGCCGCCTTCCCCGCCCGCCGCCGTGCGACGCACCGGCATGCGCGCAAGATCGAACGCAAAATCCGGTCGCGGCCGCGTTATCGCAGCGCACCAAGCCGCGCCGGCAAATCGTTGACAGGATTGTTGACACTTCAGTCGGCAAATCCTAGGATGCGCGATGGTCAAGAACCGCCCCGCCCCGCCGCGCAACGGCGCCGCCGCGCTACTGCCTGCATTGCGCGAACGCATCGCGCGTCACGCGCTGCCGCCGGGCGCCAAGCTGCTCGAAAGCGATCTCGCCCGCGAATTCGGCGTGTCGCGCGCGAAGGTGCGCGACGCATTCGGCGCGCTCGAGCAGCGCGGACTGATCCAGCGCATCCCCAACCGCGGCGCGGTGGTTGCGCGGCTCGATTTGTCGCAGGTGTTCGAAATCTACGCCGTGCGCGAAATGCTCGAAGGCCTGTGCGCGCGTCTCGCCGTGCAGCGCGCCAAACCGCAATCATGGCAGGACCTCGTGCAGCAGTTCGGGCGGCCGATGGAAACCATCGTCAAACGCGGCGAGTTCGAAAAATACATCGCGAATCTCGACCGGTTGCGCAGCCGCACGCTGGAGGCCGCTGGCAGCAGCGTGCTTGCCGACATGCTCGACAGCATCAACGACAAGACGCGCGAGATCCAGCGCCGCATCATCATCCTGCCGGGCCGCGCCGCCGAGGGTCTGCAGCAGCATCGCGCGGTGCTTGCCGCGATGCGCAAAGGCGACGCCGGCAAAGCCGAGGAATTGCGCCGCGCGAACATCCGCAGCTCGCGCGAATATCTCGAGCGCTTTCAAAGTTTCGTGTTGTAGCCATGACCGCGCACAAAACTGCAACGCAAGGCAGCGGCCCGCTCGCCGGTTTCCGCGTAATCGAACTGGGCTCGACCGTCGCGGGACCGTTCTGCGGCCGGTTGTTCGCGGATTTCGGTGCCGAAGTCATCAAGGTCGAAGCCGCTGACGGCGACCCGGTGCGCTCGATGGGCAAGCGGTACCGCGAGAAGTCGCTGTGGGCCGCGAGCATATTCCGCAACAAATCACTGATCGGCATCGACCTGCGCAAGCCGCGCGGACAGGAACTCGTGCGAACGCTGGCCGCAAAATGCGATTTTCTGATCGAGAATTTCCGGCCCGGCTCGCTCGAGGCATGGGGGCTCGGCTACGACGCGCTGGCGAAAATAAATCCCGGCCTCATCATGATCCGCATCAGCGGCTACGGCCAGACCGGCCCTTACCGCGAACGTCCCGGCTACGGCGTGATTTGCGAGGCGGTCAGCGGCATCCGCCATATCACCGGAGACCCCGACCGACCGCCCGGGCGCATCGCGACCTCCACCACCGACTACATCACGGGCCTGTATGCGGCATTCGGCGCACTGGTCGCGCTCGAAGCGCGACACCGGACCGGCAAAGGCCAGGTGATAGACGCCGCGCTGTACGAAGGCGCGTTCAGTTTCATGGAGCCGCACGTGCCCGCGTTCGAAAAACTCGGCATCGTCGCGATGCGCGCGGGATCGCGGCTGCCCGGCAACACGCCGAACAATCTTTATCCGACCGCTGACGATCAATACATCCATATCACCGCTGCGAGCGACGCCGTCTTCAGGCGCATCACGAAGGCGATCGGCGAGCCCGCGCTGGCAACCGATGCGCGCTTCGCCACCGCGCTCGCGCGCGTCGAGCACGAAGACGCGATCGACGACTTCATCACGCGCTGGACGCTTGCGCACACCTGCGCGCAGGCCGAGCAGAAGTTGCATGCGGCCGAAGTTCCCGCCGCGCGCATCTACACGATGGCCGATATATTTGCCGACCCGCATTACGCCGCGCGCGGCATGCTCGCCAAAGTTCCCGACGACGATCTCGGCACTGTCACCATGCCCGACGTCGTGCCCAGGTTGTCGGCGACGCCGGGCGCGATCCGCCACAGCGGGCATCGCGTCGGTCAGGACACGCGCAAAGTACTGACCGAACTCGCGGGATTGTCGGCAGCGGAAATCGCGGCGCTCGAGTCGGAGAACGTCATCACGTGCGGTGCCGCGGAGTCCGCGGCACCGCAAACACCCTGAAAGCATGAACATGGCCCACGACGATTTACTGAAAGACCTCGAACAACGCCGCGTGAAGGCGCTCGCGATGGGCGGGCCGGACAAGCTCGCCAGGCGCCGCGCGGCCGGCGTGCTCAACGCGCGCGAACGCCTCGCCTGCCTGTTCGATAAAGACACGTTCATCGAATCCGGCTTGTTCGGCACCTCCGTGCTTCCGGAGGCGCGCGACAAAAGCCTCGGCGACGGCAAGATCACCGGTTACGGCAAGATCTGCGGCCGCGAAGCAGCGTGCGTGGCGAACGACTTTACCGTGATGGGCGCGTCGTCGGCTGCGACCAACATGAAAAAAATCGGCCAGATGAAACGCACGTCGGTGTCGCGCGGCATGCCGCTCGTGTTTCTCGGCGAATCGTCCGGCGCGCGGTTGCCCGACAACATGGGGGCGCGCGGCATGGGCTCGTTGCTCGCGCTCGACCCGCATCAGTACCTGCGCCAGCGCGAATCGCCGTGGGTCTCCGCCGCGCTGGGCCTGTGCTACGGTTCGTCCACCTGGTATTGCTGCCTCGCCGACTTCAACGTGATGCGCAAAGGCGCAATCGTCGCGGTGTCGAGTTCGCTGCTCGCTTCGCTCGCGATGAACGACCCCGTCGATGCGGAAGAACTCGGCGGCTGGCGCGTCCACGCCGAGATGACGGGCATCGCCGACATGGTCGTCGACACCGACGAGCAGGCGCTCGATGCGATCAAGACTTTCCTGTCTTATTTGCCCAGCCACCAACAGGAAGCGCCGCCGGTGAAGCCGGTACCCGCAGGCTCGGGCGATACGTGCGCCGACATTCTCAAATTGCTGCCCGAAAGCCGCACGCAGGTGTACGACATGCGCAAGATTCTGCGCAGCGTGGCCGATCTCGGCAGCTATTTCGAATTGAAAGCACGCTTCGGCAAGGCCGCGGTCACCGCACTCGCGCGATTGGGCGGCAAGACGGTGGGCCTGATCGCCAACAACCCGCTTTACAAGGGCGGCGCGCTCGACGCCGACGCGTGCGACAAGATCGTCAGCTTCCTCGTGCTGTGCGATTCGTACAACATTCCGCTCGTGATGTTCGTCGACACGCCGGGTTTCGCGATCGGCGTCGAAGCCGAACGCAAGCGCGCGCCAGGCAAGATCATGAATTTCATGAACGCGCTCGCACTCGTCACGGTTCCCAAGTTGACGGTGCTGGTACGCAAGAGCTACGGTCAGGCCTATATCAACATGGGCGGCGGGCGCAATTCCGACGAGTTCATCGCGTGGCCGACCGCCGAGGTCAGCTTCATGGACCCGAACTACGCGGTCACGGTCGTCCACGGATTGAAGCCCGGCGAGCCCGGCTTCGACGCCAAGCTCTCGCAAATGCAGAAAGACAATTCCGTTTACGATATCGCCTCGATCTACGCCGTGCAGGACGTGATCCGCCCCGACCAGACGCGCGATTACCTGCTGCGCATGCTCGACGTGCATCAACTGCGCAAAACCAGCGGCGTCGGCCGACACTTGCTGTCGTCGTGGCCGACCTCCTTCTAATATTTCACTGCGACCATCATGACCTGGAAACCGGAAGCCGACGAACTTGAGCAACGTCATGCTTACGCGGAAGCCCTCGGCGGCGCCGAGTCCGTCGCCCGCCATCACGCGCAGAATCGCCTGACCGTGCGCGAGCGTATCGCGGGTCTCGTCGATGCGGGGTCATTCCAGGAAGTCGGCAAGCTGACGGGCAGCGCGTCTTATAAGGACGGGAAGCTCGTCAACGTTACGCCGGCGCCCTACGTGATGGGCTTGGGCACCATAGACGGACGCCAGGTCGCGATCGGCGGCGAGGATTTCACGGTGCGCGGCGGCACGAGTTGGGGCGGCACACGGCGCAAAGGCGGCCAGGGTGGATTCGTCGAAGACCTCGCCCACGAGTACCGGATTCCGCTCGTCAACCTCATCGACGGCGCGGGCGGCAGCGTGACCTCGGCGCAGAAGCGCGGCTACACGGTGTTTCCGGGCATTCACGGTTTCGAGCGTTCCGTCGAACTGCTCGGCGAAGTGCCGGTCGTCAGCGCGGTGCTCGGCACCGCCGCGGGTGGTCCGGCCGGGCGCACGATCCTTTCGCACTGGTCGGTCATGGTCAAAGGCACGAGCCAGATTTTTGCGGCGGGCCCGCCGGTGGTCGAACGTTCGCTCGGCGAAAAAGTCGACAAGGATGCGCTCGGCGGCGCGCACGTTGCGGTCGACATGGCGGGCACCGTCGACAACGTCGTCGACAACGAAGCGGACTGCTTCGCCGCGATCAAGCGTTTCCTCTCGTATATGCCGCAGAACGTGTGGCAACTGCCGCCGACGCTGCCGTGCAGCGATCCGGCCGACCGCCGCGACCAGAACCTGCTCACGATCGTGCCGCGCGAGCGGCGCCAGGCGTACAACATGAAGAAGCTGGCTGCGACCATCGTCGACCGCGATTCGATGTTCGAAATCCAGCCGTCGTTCGGACGCTCCCTGATCACGTCTCTTGCGCGCATGGACGGCAAGGTGGTCGGCGTAATCGCCAACAACCCCATGGTTTACGGCGGCGCGATGGACGTAAAAGCCGCGCGCAAGCAAACGCATTTCATGGAAATGTGCGACACGTTCCATATTCCGCTGATTTTTCTCGTCGACGTGCCGGGCTTCATGGTCGGCACGCAGGCGGAAGCGGCCGCGACGCTGCGCGAAGGCATGCGCGCGGTTTACGTCGGCTTGCAACTGACGGTGCCGATGCTGACGGTCGTGATCCGCAAATGTTACGGCATGGCCGGCATGGGCACGACCGACAAGAACGGCCTCGACCTCAAAATCGCGTGGCCTTCCGCGGAGTGGGGATCGTTGCCGGTCGAAGGCGGCGTTGCCGCCGCCTACCGGCGCGAAATCGAAGCGGCTCCGGATCCGGCGTTGCGCGTGCAGGAAATCGAGGCGGAACTGCGCAAGTTCGCCTCGCCCGTTCTGACCGCGGAGGCGTTCGCCGTGGAAGACGTGATCGACCCGCGCGATACGCGTACGTACTTGTGCCGTTTCATAAATGCGATGCAAGGTAGACTTGCGACCAGCGTCGGGCCAAAATCGAAGAGCGGCGTGCGGCCTTAGTCGCGTGCATGTTAGGCTATAAATATAAAATTCAAAACCCGGAGGAGTTTCATGCGCATTACGAGAGTACTGCTTGCGTTACTGGCTGCAGCCACCGGCATGCAGGCGATGCCCGCCCGGGCAGCCGAAGTCAGCGAATTGAAAGTCGCCGAGCAGTTCGGCATCGGGTACCTGCCGCTCACGATCATGAAGGCCAACCGGCTGATCGAAAAGCATCTGAAAACAGCCGGGCTCGCCGATACCAAGGTCGCGTGGTCGCAATTGAGTTCGGCGCAGCCGATGAACGACGCACTGCTCTCCGGCAACCTGCACATCGCGTCGGGCGGCTTCGCACCGTTTTTAATCCTGTGGGACCGCACACGCGGCACGCTCAACGTCAAGGCGGTGGCTGCACTTTCTTCCATGCCGATGTACCTCGTCACCAACAATCCGAACGTGAAATCGATCCGCGACTTCACCGACAAGGACCGCATCTCGATGGCGGGCGCCGGCCAATCCATCCAAACCATAGTGCTGCAAATGGCGGCGGCGAAGGAATTCGGCGATGCCAACTACAACAAGTTCAGCACGCTGTACCGCAACCTGTCGCATCCCGACGGCCTCGCCGCGTTCCTGTCCGGCACCGAAATCACGGCCTACTTCTCGTCGCCGCCGTTCCAGTACCAGGCGCTGGAAAAGCCCGGCGTGCGCAGGATCCTGAACTCGTACGATATTTCCGGCGGTCCCGCGACCTTTCTCGCCGCGTGGGCGACCAGCAAGTTCCACGATGAAAACCCGAAAACGTATCAGGCGTTCTTCAATGCCTTCAAGGAAGCGACGGATTACGTCACCGCCAACAAGCGCGCCGCCGCGGAGATTTACGTGAGGGAGTCCAAGGACAAGAGCGGCGTGGATGCGATCGAAAAAATGCTCAATGATCCCGAAATCAGGGTCACCATGACGCCCGAACATACCCTGCCGATCGCCGACTTCATGTACAAGACCGGCACGCTCAAGGGCAAGGCCAATTCGTGGAAGGATATGTATTTCCCCGAACTTCACAACTTGCCAGGCAGCTAGGGCGGGCACACGATGAATGATTTCGAAAAATTGCGCGAATGGGTCGGCAAAACCGAAACGCGTGCCGACACGGTCAGCGCGTGGCCCGTCACCGCTTTGGCGGCGACTCTCGACCGAAACGACCCTACGCCGCAGACCGGCGACGAACTCCCGCCCGCCTGGCACTGGCTTTATTTTCTGGATGCAAAGCCGGCTTCCGAACTCGGGCCCGACGGTCACCCGCAGCGCGGCGGTTTTTTGCCGCCGGTGCCGCTGCCGCGCCGCATGTGGGCCGGCGGACGCATCGAGTTCATTGCGCCGCTGCGCATCGGCGACGCGATACGCCGCGATTCCGAAATCATGAGTGTCGAGTCGAAGCATGGCCGCAGCGGCAGCCTCGTATTCGTGACCGTGCGCCACGCCATCAGCACGGGCGGCAAAACGGCGATCCGCGAAGAGCACGATATCGTTTATCGCGATGCCGCCAAACCCGGCGCTGCGCCGCCGCCCGGCAAGCCCGCCCCAAAAACGGCGGCGTGGCAGCGCAATCTTGTCGGCGACCCGGTGCTGCTGTTCCGCTATTCGGCGCTCACCTTCAACGGCCACCGCATCCACTACGATCTCGATTACGTCAAAAACGAAGAGCACTATCCCGGGTTGATCGTGCACGGCCCGCTGCAAACGACCCTGCTGCTCGACCTGTGCCGCCGCCATGCGACGCGTCCCGTCAAAAAACTCGATTACCGCGCATTGCATCCGGTGTTTCATACCGAACGGTTCACGGTCAACGGCAATCCGTCCGCCGACGGGTCGAGTGCCGAAGTCTGGACTGCCAACGCGGCAGGCAATCAGGCCATGGCGGGCGTCGCGTACTTCTGACGTCCCACGAACGGTGTAAAGTGGCGGTTTGTGAGCGCCGTCACACCCGCGCATTTTGATCGGAGGCCGCATGGACGCGCCTGACGCAGCCCCCAAAACGAATACGTTCGGCGTGATCGCGGCCGGCGCCGGGTTCGGCATTGCAGCGGTTACCGGCATCGCCGCCTTGCTTGCCGGGCTCGGCACCCGCTGGGGCTGGTGGGATTACCGCACCGGCTTTCTTATCCTGACTTGCGCGGTATGGGGCGGCCTTGCCGCTGCCATAATTTCGCTCTACGCGATGGCGATCGCGTTGCGCAACCGGTTGCGCCGCGCCATCGTGTTCGGCATCCACGGCCTGATCATCGGTGCGCTCGTATTCGGCGTTCCGTGGTACCTGGTGCACGAAGGTCGCAAGTTGCCGCCGATCCACGACATCACGACCGACACCGAAGACCCGCCGGTTTTTGTCGCGGTGCTGCCGCTGCGCAAGGACGCGCCGAACACCGCGCAGTACGCCGGCGCGGAACTCGCCGCGCAGCAAAAGAAAGGCTACCCGGAACTGGCGCCCGCAATGTTGCCGGTGCCGCCGCGCGCCGCGTTCGAACTCGCGCTCGAGGTCGCACGCCGGTCGGGCTGGGCAATCGTCGCCGCCGTGCCGGACGACAATCGCATCGAGGCAACCGCCACCACCGACTGGTTCGGCTTCAAGGACGATATCGTCATCCGCATCAGGCCCGCCGGCGGCGGCAGCCGCGTGGATATGCGTTCCGTCTCGCGCGTCGGTCGCAGCGATCTGGGCGCAAACGCCCGGCGCATCCGCGAATTTCTGCACCAGTTGACGGCCGGCAAAACCGGTTAGACGCCGCGCGAACGCGAATTCACGCGCCGGATCAACCTCCCGGCTCGCGCTCCGGTGTCGCGCCGATTTTGTGGATGCTCAAGTCCGAACCCTCGAATTCCTGCTCCGCGTCGAGGCGAATGCCGAACAGGAGTTTCAGCGTGCCGTATACGATGAAACCGCCCGCCATGGCGATGACTATGCCCATCAGCGTGCCGATCAATTGAGCCCCGAACGTCACCCCGCCCAGCCCGCCCATGCTCTTCATGCCGAAAATGCCGGCCGCGATGCCGCCCCACGCGCCGCATAATCCGTGCAACGGCCACACGCCCAGCACGTCGTCGATCTTCCAGCGGTTCTGCGTGACGGTGAACATGACGACAAACAGCGCGCCGGCGAAGCCGCCGGTCGCGAGCGCGCCGATCGGATGCATGATGTCGGAACCTGCGCAGATGGCGACGAGTCCCGCAAGCGGCCCGTTGTGCACGAAACCCGGATCGTTGCGGCCCGTGATCAGCGCCGCCAGCGTGCCGCCCGCCATCGCCATCAGCGAATTGACCGCGACGAGTCCGCTGATCTTGTCGATGGTCTGCGCCGACATCACGTTGAACCCGAACCAGCCGACCGACAGGATCCAGGCGCCGAGCGCCAAAAACGGGATGCTTGAAGGCGGATGCGCACTGATCTTGCCGTCGCGCGAGTAGCGTCCGCTGCGCGCGCCGAGCAATAGCACGGCCATCAGGGCGATCCAGCCGCCGACGGCGTGCACGACGATGGATCCCGCGAAATCATGAAACCTGGCGCCGGCGCTCGCTTCTATCCACGCCTGCACGCCGAATTTGTCGTTCCATGCGATGCCTTCAAAAAACGGATAGACGAAACCGACCAGCAGAAAAGTCGCAGCAAGCTGCGGGCTGAATCTGGCGCGTTCGGCAATGCCGCCGGACACGATCGCCGGCACCGCCGCGGCAAACGTCAACAGGAAGAAAAACTTCACCAGTTCGTAGCCGCTTTTTTCAGCTAGTTGGTCCGCGCTGCCGAGAAAATTCACCCCGTACGCCAGCGTATAACCGATGAAGAAATACGCAACTGTCGATATCGCGAAGTCACACAATATTTTTACCAGCGCATTCACCTGACTTTTGCGGCGGACGGTGCCCAGTTCCAGAAATGCGAACCCGGAATGCATCGCCAGCACCATGACGGCGCCGAGCAAAATGAACAGGACGTCGCTGCCGCTTTTTAGATTTTCCATATCTCCCCCTCAAATAGAACCGGTTTCTTAAAGCAATTTGCATTCCATTTTTTTAAATTATTGTTTATAAATGACAAGCAATTTATATTGAGGAATTCAGGCCCGATTCTGCACGATGCCGGTGCAAACGAGAAATTTTCCGCACACCTTTCGGGCGTTTTTCACATTTTGCCGCCGACGTTGGGCCGGCTTGGCCGGAATGCCGGCGTCGAGCGTGTAACTAATTGAGTTGTTTATGGAATGCGGTTATATTCGCGTTCATGGCCGAAAGCGCAGCGAAACCGGTTAAGCCCGCCCCCGCCCAGAAAACCGGCCAGCTGACGCTCGACCAGATATTGGCCGACCTGGTGGCCGACAAACTGGTCGCCAAGGAAGACGCGGACAAACTGCTCACCGAGCGCCGCCATCATCGCAACGATCAGCACCCGCTGGTGATCGTGAGCGAGCAAAAGTACAAAGACCCGCGCCACGCCAAGAAACTCTTGACCCTCGACGCGCTGGCCGAATGGCTCGCGGGCAAAGTCGGGTTGCCGTACATGCACATCGATCCGTTCAAGATCGATTTCGCCGCGGTGACCAAGCTCATGTCGACCGCTTACGCCCAGCGCTTCCGCATCCTGCCGGTCGGGGTGACCGCGCGCGAGGCGACCATCGCGACGTGCGAGCCGTTCGTGCACGACTGGGAAGAAAACTTAAAGCAGGTCCTGCGGCTCGAAATCAAGCGCGTGGTCGCGAACCCGCTCGACATCCAGAACTACATCGTCGAATTCTTCAATCTCGCCAAGTCGGTCAAGTTCGCGAGCGAAAAAGACAAGGGCGCCTACAGCAGCATCGGCAATTTCGAGCAACTGGTCCAGCTCGGCAAGAGCGGCAAGCTCGACGCCAACGACCAGCACGTCGTCGTCATTTGCGACTGGCTGTTCACCTACGCGTTCGAACAGCGCGCGAGCGACATCCATCTCGAGCCGCGGCGCGATGCGGGCAACGTGCGCTTCCGGATCGACGGCGTGCTCCACGACGTGTACCGGATACCCACGCCCGTGCTCGCGGCGATGACGAGCCGCATCAAGCTGCTGGGCCGCATGGACGTGATCGAGAAACGCCGCCCGCAGGACGGGCGCATCAAGACCGTGACGCCGGAAGGCGGCGAAGTCGAGCTGCGGCTCTCGACCATGCCGACCGCGTTCGGCGAAAAGCTCGTGATGCGGATTTTCAATCCGGACGTGCTGGTCAAGGATTTCAGCGAGCTCGGCTTTACCGACGAAGACCTCAAAAAATGGAGCGGGATGATTTCGAAGCCGCACGGCATCGTGCTGGTGACGGGCCCGACCGGCTCCGGCAAGACGACGACGCTCTATTCGAGCATGAAACATCTCGCTACTCCCGAGGTCAACGTCTGCACGGTCGAAGATCCGATCGAAATGGTCGAACCGCAATTCAACCAGATGCAGGTGCAGCAGAACCTCGGCGTCGACTTCGCAGCGGGCATCCGTACGCTGATGCGCCAGGACCCCGACATCATCATGGTCGGCGAGATTCGCGACCTCGA
>CAZEAX010000032.1:0-18872 GCA_964510405.1 uncultured Streptomyces sp.
ATCAATTACAAGGACACCGATTTCTCGAAATGGGCGATCGGGAAGTTCGGCAAGCCGCAGCGCCGCAACTACGAAGGCGGCGTCGATGTGGTCATCAATTTCACCGGCGGCGACACCTGGGCGCCGTCGTTGAAGTGCGTCAAGCGCGGCGGCAAAATCCTGGTTTGCGGCGCGACGGCCGGATTCGATCCGAAGGAAGACCTGCGCTATATCTGGAGTTTCGAATTGAAGATCATCGGCTCCAACAGCTTTTACGACGAAAACCTGAAGGCGCTGATGGACCTCATTCAAGAGGGCAAGATGAAACCGGTGATCGACGAAGTGCTGCCGCTCGAAAAAGCCGCTCACGGCCTCCAACTCATCGAGAACCGCGAAGTGTTCGGCAAGGTGATCATTTGCCCGTGACCGCAACCAGGACGGTCGCGGCGGACGCCGCGGTGCCCGAGCCCGAATCGCGAGGCTATCCCGGCAATCTCGGACTGCTGTTCGCCGCGCACGCGCATTCGACGCGCACCGCCATAGTCGATCTCTACGAACCGGCGCAGCCGCGCGAAGTTACGTATTGCGAACTCGATGGAATGTGCGATGCCGTTGCACGCGGGTGCGTGCGCGCAGGGCTTGCGCCGGGCGATCGTATCGGCATCCTGTCGCTCAATCGCATCGAATTCATCGCGACCTTGCTCGGCTGCATGCGCGCCGGCGTGGTGCCGGTGCCGGTCAACATCAAGCTCACCGCCAATGCGATCGCTTTCATACTGGAGGATGCAGGCGCCAAGCTCTTGTTCTCCGAACCGGCGCTGCGCAAGCTCTGCCCCGCCGGTATGCGCATCGTCGAATACGGCGGCGATGGCGAGCACAGCTACGCCCGCTTTGTCGATCCGGGTGAGTTCACCGCATTTGTACCGGCACCCAATTCGATCGCAGTGCAACCCTATACCTCAGGATCCACCGGCCGGCCCAAAGGCGTGTTGCTCACGCATTACGGCCAGAACTGGAGCCGCCGCGTTCTCGCCTGGTCGCGCCGCACGACACCGAACGATGTGATCCTCGTCGCCGCGCCGCTTTATCACAAGAACGCGCTCAATGCGATCAAGCAAAGCCTCACTGCGGGCGCGCGACTGCCCTTGCTGCCGCAGTTCAACGCCGAGCGCTACATCGATGCGATCGGTGCGTACCGCTGCACCGTGATCTCCGGCGTGCCGACGATGACGTCGATGGTGCTGGCAAAAAAAGACCTCCTCGCCGCGACCGACGTCTCCTCGGTGCGCACCGTGATGATGGGCAGCGCGCAGGCGTCGCGCCAGATCCTCGATGAACTGCACCACTATTTTCCCAACGCCCAGGCACTGGTCGTCTATGGCGTGACCGAAGGCGGCCCCGTGCCGCTGGGTCCGCATCCGCAGGGCAAGCCGCGTCCTCCGGGCTCGATCGGTGTTCCCTACGCGGGCACCGACGCTAAACTGATCGGAGGCGCAACCCCGGACGAGGGCGAACTGATCCTCAGGAATCCCGGCATCCTGCTCGCGTATCACAACCTGCCGGAGGAAACGGCGAAGCGCATCCGCGACGGCTGGTATCACACCGGCGACATCTGCCGGCGCGACCGCGACGGTTTCTATTATTTCGTCGGCCGCACCGACGACATGTTCGTATGCGGCGGCGAGAATATTTTCCCGATCGAGGTCGAGTCGCTGCTCGAACGCCATCCTGCCGTGCAACAGGCGGTGGTACTGCCGTTCGAGCACGCGCTGAAAGGCCAGGTGCCGTACGCATTCGTGGTGCTGCGCGCCGGGCATAGCGCTACCGAAGATGAAATCAAGAATTTCGCACTCGCGAACGGTCCCGCGTTCCGGCATCCGCGCCGCGTGTTCTTTCTCGACCGCATGCCGCTTGCCGGCACCAACAAGATCGACCAGCAAGCCCTGCGGCGCGTGGGCACTGCGCAAACTTCAACGCCCACCACTGGAGCAAGCCATGGCTGACGCAATGACGATCGAAAAACTGCAGCAACTCATTACGCGCGGGCCGTTCAACCAATGGCTTAACTTCACGATCCTGAAAATGGACGATGCCGGAATCGAACTCAAGGCGGCGTGGCGCGAAGAATGGGTGGTCAATCCCGACCGGCGCTATACGCACGGCGGGATCCTTGCCGCGATCGTCGACGTCGCCGCCGATTATGCGATTGCCGCCCAACTCGGGCGCCCGGTGCCGACGATCGATATCCGCGTCGATTACCACAAGGCCGCGATGCCCGGCGATCTGATCGCGAAAGCGAAACTGGTGCGCAGCGGCAGCCAGTACTCGACTGCCGAGGCTTACGTCTACGACCAGGAAGGCGCGCTCGTCGCCAGCGGCCGCGGCACCTACTTCACCGCTCCGCCCAAAGCCTGAACCCTGCTCATGGCGCAACTCGCCCACGCGCAACCGCTGCCGCGCGCCACTCCGCGCCGCCTGCGCACCGATCTCCTCGGTCAGCGGCTCGCGCTGGTCGGCACCCTGCTCGCGATCTGGTGGTTATTTTCGCTGCGCATCCCGCATTACATCCTGCCCGGCCCGCCGCGCGTATACGACGCGTTCAAGCTGATACTCGGCAACGGCGACCTGTGGCGCAACCTCGGCATCACGCTCGAACGGGTCGGCATCGGCTTCGTGCTGGCAACCATCGTCAGCGTGCCGCTCGGTATCATGTTCGGCGCGATCCGCCGGCTCGGCGAATTCTTCGAGCCGGTATTGCCGGTGCTCAACACGGTTTCGTCGGCGATCTGGGCGATCTTCGCTATCATCTGGTTCGGCGTGTCGGAGAGCACGATCATTTTCGTGGTGTTCATGACGGCGATGCCGCTGATCATCACCAACGTGTGGCAGGGCACGCGCAGCGTCAGCGCGGATTTCATCGAGCTCGCGCATACGCTGCGCATGCCCGCCTGGAAAGTGATGACAAAGATTTATCTGCCCACGATCATGCCGTATTTCTTTTCCGGCGCGCGACTGGCATTCGGCTTCGGCTGGCGCGTGAGCCTGGTCGCCGAAACACTGGGCGCATCGAGCGGCATCGGCTACCGGCTGCGCCAGGCCGCAGACCTGGTACAAACCGACCAGGTATTCGCGTGGACGATCACGATGATCGTCATGATGGCAGCCCTTGAGATGGGCGTATTGAAACCACTCGAAAACCACATGTTCCGCTGGCGCCGGGAGGCGGAACAGCAATGAACGCAGTCAACTTTGAAACGGGATCCTCATGAAGGACGAAAAATTCCGCGGCTTTCTCGACCGCTTGCGCACGGAACGCGAGTTGACCGACATCAAGCAGCCGGTCGACATCCGCCACATCGCCACGCTCGTCGATCAATCCGAGCAGGCACTTTTCTTCCACAACGTGATCGGCTACGCCATGCCTGTGGTGTCGGGCATCATCCGCACGCAAAAGCGCGCAGTGCTCGGCATGGGCGTTGCGACTTACGGCGAAATCGAAGCGAAGCTCGAGCAGGGGATCACGAAGCCGATTGCGCCGCGCCATGTCGAGACCGCACCGCACAAGCAGGTCGTGCAAAAAGGCGCCGACGTCGATCTGTTCAAACTGCCGGTGCCGATGTCGTCGATCTATGACGGCGGCCCGATGATCACCGCCGGCGTCGTCATTGCCAAAGATCCGGAGTTCGGCCTCAATTCCGGCATGTACCGCTTCATGGTCCAGGAAAAAAACCTGACCGGCATCGACATCGTCACGCCCAACAACATGCGGCTCTTCGCGCAGCGCGCGTACGAAGCGGGCCGTCCCTGCCCCATTTCGATTTCTATCGGCACGCATCCGTACGAAATCATGGGCTCGGGTTTTCGCGCGCCGCTGGGCGTCGACGAAATGGGCATTGCCGGCGGCCTGCGCGGCGCGCCGGTCGAACTCGCAATGTGCGAAACGATCGACATGCCGTGCATCGCCGACGCCGAGATCGTGCTCGAAGCCGAAATCCTGCCGACCGGCTGGGTCTATCCCGAAGGCCGCTTCGGCGAATTCACGCGCCTGATGGGCGGGCTGCACTGGAATCCGATCGTCAGAGTCAAAGCGATCACGCTGCGGCGAGACGCGATTTATTACGCGCTGCACATGCCATGGGAAAACACCTGGCTCGCCGCCCCCACCCGCTACACCGCGATCCGCCGCGCGTTGCGCACGGCCGGCGTGCAGGTCAAGGATATCAACGTGACCCTCGGCGGCTGCGCGTTCTGGCACGCGGTGGTTTCGATCAAGAAGCAGTCGGGCGAAGGCAAGAACGCACTGCTCGCGGCGTTGTCCGTGATGGATCTCAAGCACGTGGTCGTCGTCGACGACGACATCGACGTCTGGAATGCGATGGATGTCGAATGGGCGATTGCGACCCGCGTGCAGGG
The DNA here is from genome assembly GCA_964510405.1 of uncultured Streptomyces sp. Taxonomy (GTDB): domain Bacteria; phylum Pseudomonadota; class Gammaproteobacteria; order Burkholderiales; family SG8-41; genus PALSA-1004. The sequence goes on from CAZEAX010000032.1 coordinate 4,393, forward strand.
CGACCGCGACGTGATCGTGATTCCCGGCGCGCGCGCGAAACCGCTCGATCCGAGCCTCGCCGTCACGCCGCCGGGCGTGGTGCCGACCGGCGCCAAAGTCGGCATCGATGCGACGATCGGCGAAGGCATCCCGCGCGAACGCTTCGAGCGCATCGCCTATGCATACGCGGACCGCGCAAAAATCGCCGACTACGTTGCCGGCAAGGCGGATGCCATACCGCCGACCGTCAACGCCGGCGCCGCGCAGATCGATGCCGCCGCAATGCAAATACTGAAACTGATCGATCACGCACCGCTGTACTACCAGGATGTCGCGGCGCAGCTCGCCGACTACGACTTCCAAACGGTGGCGCGCGCGCTGGGCAAGCTGCATGCCGAAGAGAAACTCTGGCAGGACCCGCGCGGCCGCCTGTGCCTGCGCGAGTCGGCTTTTGCCGCCCGGGCTCCTGCGAAATCCTGATGGCGGACGATACCGTCACATCTGCGCGATCACCTGTCGCCGACGACTGCAATGTCGCCGGCGCGATCTCGCTCAACGCGATCAGCAAATGGTTCGACACACCCGACGGCGAACCGCTGACCGTTTTGCAGAACATTGATCTCGCAGTCCCTGCGCATTCGATCTTCGCGATCCTCGGCGCGTCGGGCTGCGGCAAAAGCACGCTGCTCAACATCATCTCGGGCATCCTGACGCCGGACCGCGGCAACGTCTGCTTCGGCGGCGTACGCGCGCGCGACTTCACCGAATGGCGCAGCATCAGCTATATGTTCCAGGAAGACCGCCTGCTGCCGTGGCGCACGGCGCTGGCGAACGTCGAATTCAGTCTGGAGGCCGGCGATATGCCGCGAGCCGAGCGCCGAGCGCGGGCGCGCGAGGCGATGACGCTGGTCGAACTAGCGGAGTTCGAAGAAGCGTTTCCGCACCAGTTGTCGGGCGGCATGCGATCGCGGGTGGCGCTTGCGCGCAGCCTGGTCACGGAACCGGCAATTTTACTGATGGACGAACCGTTTTCACGGCTGGACGCGCAGACGCGCGCGCAAATGCACGACGAACTGCTGCAAATCCACGCAATGAAGCACATGACCATCGTGTTCGTCACGCACGACGTCGAGGAAGCCGTCGTGCTTGCGGACGAAGTCGTGGTGCTGGCCCCGCGCCCCGGGCGCGTCCGCGAAAGCGTGCCCATCGAGTGCGCGAGGCCGCGCGACCCCACCGACTCGAAATCCATTCAATACATCCAGCGCTTGCGCGCGCTCATTTGATGCACGAGTTAACCGGCTTTATGGTAATTTCATTACCGACCCTTCCCGCTCCAACCCCGTCCAGGAGTTCAAGATGAGACCGCTATCCTTTCCGCGATTAATGTCCGGCGTGCTGTGCGCGATCTGCCTGGCGGTTTCCAGCGCCGCGCTCGCGCAGAAATTGCGTGTCGGCTACTGGACGAGCGGCGTTAGCCTGGGCTTCGGTTCCGTGCTCGAATCCGGCAAGTTCCTGGAAAAAGAAGGTCTCGACGTCGAATTCATCAAGTTCAGCGACGTCAACGCGCCGACCAAGGCGCTCGCATCCAATGCGATCGATGTCGCGATCGGCGCCAGCGCAGCCGGCGCGCTGAATATCGCCGCCGACGGGCTCCCGATCAAAATCATTCTCGGCACCCAGCTCGCCGAAGCGCAGTTCGCGGTGCTCGCCGACTCGCCGATCAAGTCGTTCGCCGACTTCAAAGGCAAGAAAATCGGCATGTCGCCGCCGGGCAGCGCAACGCATGCGATCGCCGCGGCGTTGCTCGAAAACAACTACGGGCTGAAACCAACCGACTACACGGTAATACCCGGCACCGAGCCACGGCTCGCGCAATTCCTGATTCAGAAGGAAATCGACGCCGGCGCCATCCGCTCCACCACGGTCGCGCAGATGAACGAAGTCAAGCTGCGGAGCCTCGGCAATTTCCTCGACGAATGGAAGAAGCTCACGAAATCGAATGCGGTGCCCTATATCGGCATCGGTGTCGTGCACAGCGAATATGCCGCCAAATATCCGGACAACCTCGTGAAATTCATCGTCGGCATGCGCCGCGCGATGGAATTCGGCAGCAAGAACAAAGCGCAGGTCGCCGAAGTTCTGCAAAAGACAGCCAACATGCCGGCCGACGACGCCAAAGCGTACGCTAATCTCTGGGACAATATCTACCGCGTCTCCTTCGAGCCGCAGGACATCGCGACATTGAAGAAGATGAACGATATTTTCAAAGCCGGCGGCACGGCAAAAAAGGACGTGCCCGACAGCGCGTTCCTCGCGGAGCCGTACGTCAAGTCCAAGCAGATCAAGTAAGCACTCCATGAGCCAGGCCGTCGCCGCCCGCCCCCTGCGCGAGCTGATTCAATGGCCCGCCGAGGGCATCACGCGGGTGCCGATGCAGGTGTTTTCCGATCCGGAAATATACGCGTGGGAACAGGACCTGATATTCCGCGGCCCGACGTGGAGCTTCCTGTGCCTCGATATCGAAGTTCCCGCAGCCGGCGATTACATCACGACCCGCGTGGGTGACACGCCGATCATCGTCGTGCGCCGCGCCGACGGCGGCATCAACGCGCTGGTGAATCGCTGCGTGCACAAAGGTTCGATCATCTGCCACCAGGCGAAGGGCCGGCGCACGCGCGCGCACAACTTCGTGTGCCCTTATCACAACTGGATATACGATTTCGACGGCAAGCTGACCAGCATCGCATTCGAAAAAGGCATCCAGGGAAAAGGCGGCATGCCCGCCGAATTCGACAAAACACAGCACCGGCTCACGCGCCTGCGGGTGGAAACGCTCAACGGGTTGGTATTCGGCACGTTCCCGAACGCGACTCCGCCGCTCAAAGACTATCTCGGCCCGGTGATGGTCGCGCATATCGAACGAACGCTGCACGGCAAGCCGAAAATACTGGGGCGCTACAGCCAGTTCATGCACAACAACTGGAAGCTATACGTCGAGAACAGCCGCGACAATTACCACCCCAGTCTGCTGCATGCATTTTTCTCAACATTCAAACTGAACCGCCTGTCCGCCGAAGGCGGCACGCGCCAGGACGACAAGAGCTGGCACCACATTACGTTCACGAAGCGCTACACCGACAAGGGCGATGCGACGTACGATTCGGGCATGATACGCGCGCAAAAAACGGACTACGGTCTCAAGGACCCGTCGTTGATCGACCAGTGGATGGAATTCCCCGACCAGATCACCAACTCGATCCAGAGCGTGTTCCCCGGCTTCGTGTTGCAGCAGATCCTGAATTCTCTCGGCACGCGCCAGGTCATCACCCACGGCGTCAATGCTTGCGAACTGGTGTGGACCCTGATCGGACTCGAGGAGGACACGGACGAGCAAACGCGGGTGCGCGTGAAGCAATCGAATCTGGTCGGCCCCGCCGGACTCGTGTCGATGGAAGACGGCGCGATCGGCGGCTTCGTGCAAAAAGGCATCGCCGGCGATCTCGACAAGCGCGCGATCATCGAGATGGGCGGCACCGGCGTAGGCTCGCAGCCGACTCGCGCGACAGAGACGTCGGTGCGCGGCTTCTGGAAAGTCTATCGCGAGCTGCTCGATGTCTGATCCGGTGGCCGTTGCCAGGGACTTGCAGGTGTCTGCCGCTGCGAGCGCGGCCATCGCGCGCCTGATGACGCAGTACGTTCACGCGATCGACAACGATGAACTCGAGCGTTGGCCGCAATTCTTCACGGCGAACGCCTTGTATCGGATCGTGCCGCGCGCCGCATTCGACCAGGGTCATCCGATCGGCATCTGGTTCTGCGACAATCGCGATATGCTCGAGGATCGCGTCAGTTCCATCCGCGAGGTCAACGTCTTCGAGCCGCACGTTTACCGTCACGTGATAGGGCCGACCGAAATTCTCGGCGCGTCCGGCGGAATTTACCGCACGCAAACGAGCTACATCGTCGTGCGCACCATGCAGGACGGCGAGATGAGCGTGTTCAGCGCCGGCCGCTACGTCGACGAAATCGTCGTCGATAAAGACATTGCGCTGTTGCAAAAACGCGTCGTGGTTACCGATTCGGCACGCTACGACACGCTGGTCGTCATTCCACTCTAGAAAATCCCATGCCCAGGAAATCCAGTACCGAACCGCGCATCTATCACCTGCACGTCGAGAACAGCCGCAAGCGCCAGGCGCTGTTTCACCTGACCGAACCGATTTATGCGGCGGCGGTGAAACGCCATCGCGCACTCGCGAAAAAACTCAAGGTCACGATAGGCTGGGACGGCGATATCCTCGACGAAGCTCTGAAGACCGCTGACTTCATGATCAACTCCAGTCCCCCGCGCGAGCGCCTGCGCGAGCGAGCGCCGCACCTGCAATGGATCCAAACCACGGGTGCCGGCATCGACGGCCTGCTGCCGCTCGACTGGTTGCCGGCAGACGTTGCTCTCACGAACAACAGCGGCGCGCACGGCGCCAAGGCCGAAGACTACTGCACGATGGCGCTGCTAATGCTGCAAACGCGCGCGCCCGCCATGTTCGCCAACCAGCGCGACGGAAAGTGGGTACCGATATTCACCATGCCGATTGCCGGCAAGACCGCGGTGGTGATCGGGTTCGGCGATCTGGGCAGCGCCGCCGGCCGCGCCGCGCGCAAGCTCGGACTCAAAGTGATCGCCGTCACGCGCAGCGGCAAGGCCGCCAAGCCCGCGAATTCCGCCTGCAAGGTCACGCGCATCGAAAGCGTGCTGCCGAAGGCCGACTTCGTGGTCGTCACGACGCCGCTGACCGCCGGCACCAGAAACCTGCTGAACCGCGCGCGGCTCGATCTATTGAAGCCGACCGCCGGACTAATCAATATCGGGCGCTCCCCCGTTGTCGATTACGATGCTTTGAGCGACAAGCTCGAAAAAAACGAACTGGCCGGCGCGGTGCTCGACGTTCACAACCCCGAACCGCTGCCCGCCGATTCACCCATGTGGACGACGCGCAACGTAATCGTCACGCCGCATATCTCGTGCGACGATCCGCGCTATATGGATTTTCTGTGCGATACGTGGTTTGCGAATTTCGCGCGCAAGCTCGCCGGCAAGCCGCTGACAAACCAGGTCGATCGCGCGCTCGGTTATTAGCCGAACCGCGGCAGCCAGAGCGCGTAAAATGCACGTCTGCGGCGCTTTTTCGCCATCACGCCCTCACGACTGATGCTGTCACAGAATTCCATGCCTATTTTTCACATGATAGACGGCGCGCCCGACCCGGTGGCGCCGTTCAGCCATGCGGTTGAAGCCGACGGCTGGGTGTTCGTCACCGGCCAGATGCCGTTCACCGGCACCGCCAACGACTCGCCCTACCCAGAAGGCATCGAAGCGCAAACGCGCCAGGTGATGGCCAACCTGAAACGCGTGCTCGCCGGTTGCAACCTCGCGCTCGAGCACGTTGTGTCCGCGCGGATCTTTCTCACCCATTTCAAGGAAGACTACGAACGCATGAACAAGGTCTACGCCGAGCATTTCCCGGCCGGGCGGCGCCCCGCCCGTACCTGCGTCGGCGTGAGCGGGCTCGCGCGCGACGCGCGGATCGAAATCGATTTCATCGCGCGCCGCCCATGACGCCTTCCGCATTTGCCAAGCTGGCCGCCGCCCAGGCGCCGAAACCCGGCAAGCTGACACTCGATCATGTCGCGCATTTCGTGCCGCATCTGGACAACGCGGCGCCGGCGCTCGAGAAACTCGGTTTCACGCTGACCCCCTTCTCCGCGCAATCCCATCGCCTGGAACCCGGCGGCCCGCTCATGCCTGCCGGCACCGGCAACCGGTGCATCATGTTGAAGCGCGGCTATATCGAATGCCTCGCGCCGACCGGGGACACGCAGGTGGCGAATCAACTGCGCGCCGCCATTCAACGCTATGTCGGCGTGCACTCGATCATCTTCGGCACCGGCGCACCCGACGCCGATCATGCGCGTCTTGCACGCGAGGGATTTTCGCCGCTCGAGCCCGTCGCCTTGCAGCGCCAGCTCATGACGCCGCACGGCGAAGACACGGCACGTTTCACGGTCGTGCGAGTTGCGCCGGACGCAATGCCCGAAGGCCGCATCCAGTACTGCCAGCACCATACTCCGGAATTCGTATGGCAACCGCAGTGGCTGCAGCACGCCAACCGCGCCACGGCTTTGACCGCGGTCATACTCTGCACGGACGATCCCGCCGAAGCAGCGGCGCGTTATTCACGTTTTACCGGGTTGAAAGCCATCGGCGAAGAGGACCGCTGGCACATCGACACGGCGCGCGGCCGCATTCTGTTCAAGTCCCCCGCGGTCATCCGGCGCGTTTTCAATATCGAACCTGCAACGCTGCCGTGGATCACCGGCTATGCGCTCGCGAGCAACAACATGGAAGTCACGCGCAAACACATCGCCGCGACGGGTTTCGCGCACGGCGCGCTGGACGCCGAGCGGTTCTACGTCGTGCCGCCTTCGAGCGTCGGCGGAATCATCGTCTTCGAGCCGGCAAAAAGCGCCGGGCTCGAATTCGGCGCGCAGCCGGCTTAATGCATTTCAGCCGCAGATAAACGCCGATGGACGCAGATAAATCAACAGCAATCGCCACCAAAATTTACCGTCTTACCGTCTAAAATTTTTCTTGCAGCAATTACTTTCCCATCCGCGTTTATCCGCGTTTATCCGCGGCTAAATGCTTTATCGACTTCTAAAAATGACGATTTCCAGCAAAACTCAATTTGATGAATCTTTCGATGTCGTCGTCGCCGGCCTTGGTCTCGCCGGCGGCATCGCCGCGCTGAATGCGGCGCAAGCCGGCGCCAAAACGCTGTTAATAGAGAAATCGCCGGTTCCCGGCGGCCTGTCGATCTGCTCGTACGGCGCCGTGCGCAGCGCGCGCGATCCCGACCAGGCGTTCCAGTATCTGAAAGCCACCAACGACGGGCGCACGCCGGACGACGTGCTGCGGGTGCTGGCGACCGGCATGTGCGGCCTCGAAGCTTACGTGCGCGAGCTCGGCAAGATAAACAACGCGGTCATTGCGAACTCTGTGGAGGAAAACGCGCTGCGCGAGAAGAGCGGCGATCCCTACCGCCGCCAGATCCGCGCCAATTATCCGCTGCCCGGCACCGATACTTTCTATCACACCACGGTGATGGACATTCCCGGATACGACGCGCGCACGGCCTACCCGTGGGCCAACGGTGCGCCGGGCGGCCCCAAGCTTTTCAAGATCGTGCACGATCATCTGGTGAAACAAGGCGTCGAAATCCGCCTCGCAACGCCGGCGCTCCAGCTCATCGCGGCCCCGGACACGCGCGAAGTGCATGGCGTTCGCGTATCGACCAGCGGCGTGCAACGCAATATTGAGGCGCGCCGCGGCGTCGTGCTCGCATGCGGCGGCTTCGAGGGCAACGCCGACATGAAAGCGCAGTTTTTCGAAGCCAAGCCCGTGTTGAACGCGGCTGCGCGGATGAACAACGGCGACGGCATCCGCATGGCGCAACATCTCGGCGCGGAACTGTGGCACATGTGGCACGTGCACGGCGCGTACGGTTTCAAGCACACCGATCCGAACTACCCGTACGGCATACGCGTGAAGCGCATGCCCGACTGGTTTCCCGGCGAGTCCGGCAAGGTCAAGCTCAAGATGGCGTGGATACTCGTCGATCAGGGCGGCGAGCGTTTCATGTCCGAGTACCAGCCCTACACGCAGGACACCGGCGTGCGGCAACTGGCGTATTTCGACGCCGTGACCCAGCGCTTCCCGCGCAATCCCGCTTTCCTGATCTGCGACGAAGAGGGCCGCAAGATGTATCCGCTCGGCAAAGCAACTTCCAACGACGAAGGCATCCGCTACGACTGGAGCGACGACAACCTGAAGGAAGTCGGGCTCGGGATCATCAAGCGCGCCGACACTCTGGGGGAACTCGCGCGCGCGCTCGGAATCGACGCCGCGACTTTGGAGCAAAGCGTCACGCGCTGGAACGCATTGTGCGCGCGTGGCAGCGACGAAGACTATCAGCGTCCGGCCGGTTCCATGACGCCGATCAAAACGCCACCCTACTACGGCGCGCCGGTATGGGCGACACTCTCGAATACGCAAGGCGGCCCGGTGCACGACGCCGAACAGCGCATCATCGACGTCTACGGCAAGCCGATCCCGCGCCTCTACGCCGCCGGAGAACTCGGCAGCTCTTTCGGACACCTGTACCTTTCCGGCGGCAATATCGCCGAATGCATCGTCACCGGCCGCATCGCCGGCAGCAACGCCGCGGCACAACGGTAACGCCCGCTGCGCGTCACCGCCGGTTGCCGTATGACGCTCGCAAGCGGAGAATGACCGCAACCACCCATAGACGGCCGTAATGGAAACAGAGGACTCATGCGTTATCAATCAAAAGCGAGCTTGTTCGGCTGGTCGTTGATTTCCATTGCGATGGGGCCCGACGCGGCGACTCAGCAAGCGCGCGGCGTTGCCCGCGGTATCATCGCGATCGGCGACATCGCAATCGGGGCAATCGCGTTCGGCGGTATTGCGGCCGGCGTATTCCCGATCGGAGGACTCGCTTTCGGTCTCGTCAGCACCGGTGGCGTTGCGATCGGGCTGCTGGCGCTTGGCGGCCTCGCGATCGGCGGATTTGCGTTCGGCGGCCTGGCGATCGGTGCGCGCGCCGTGGGCGGACTCGCGATCGGCTATTACTCCACCGGCGGTCTCTCGATCGGAGTCCACCCGCAAGGCGGCACCTTGATCGAATTGCCATTCAAGTAACGTGACCGATCACCCAACTCCGATCAGCCGTCGGCCACTTTGCTGAGCCATCCCATCTTGCGGGTTCGCGCCGCCAGCGCATGAACCCGCGATATCTTGCCGAATGGCTGCGCCGCGCCGCGCCGCCGGACCTGCCGCCATCGCAACGCCGCCGCACGCTGCTGCGCATGGCGTCGGCGCTCGCGGCATCGGCGCTGGCCGCCCCACTTGCCTCATGCGTGACACGAACAACGCCGCGCTTCACCACCAATCCCTTCACACTGGGTGTGGCCTCCGGTTGCCCGCGGCCCGCCAGCGTGGTGTTGTGGACACGCCTTGCGCCCGGCGCCCCGGCCGGCGAAACTCTGCCGCCGGAAAACATCGAGCTTAAATGGGAAATCGCGCGCGACGAAAACTTCCGCGACATCGAGCAACACGGTACGGCGGTGGCAACGCCCGCCCTCGCCCATAGCGTGCGCGCGGAAGTCTCAGGTCTCGAACCAGCGCGCCCGTATTGGTATCGATTCATGGCCGGCGATGCCGTGAGCATGTCCGGACGCACTCGCACGGCGCCGGCCGCGGGCGCGGCAACCGGGCGCCTGCGTTTTGCGTACGCCTCGTGCCAGCAGTACGAGCAGGGCTATTACGCCGCCTACCGCCACATGGCGCGCGAGGACCTCGATCTCGTCGTATTCCTCGGCGATTATATTTACGAGTCGTCGTGGGGCCGCAATCACGTGCGCAAGCACAATGCCGGTGAGCCTTACACGCTCGATGACTACCGCAACCGCTACGCGCTGTATAAAAGCGACGCAGACCTGCAGCTCATGCATGCGTCTGCGCCCTGGCTCGTGACGTGGGACGATCACGAAGTCGATAACGACTATGCTGACGACCAGGGCGAGGACCTCGATCCGAATTTCCTCGTGCGCCGGGCCGCCGCGTATCAGGCTTACTATGAGCACATGCCCCTCGCGCCGCGCGCGCTGCCCCGCGGTCCCGCCGCGCTCCTGTACGACAGCTACACATTCGGCGACCTCGCAACGTTTTTCGTGCTCGACGACCGCCAGTACCGCGCGCATGAAGTCTGTCCCAAACCCGGCCGCGGCGGCAGCAACGTGGTCGGCACTTGCGCCGAACGGGTCGCGCCCGGGCGTTCCATGCTGGGCGCCGCACAGGAGACGTGGTTGCGCGCCGGGCTTACGCAAACACGCTCGACGTGGAACGTGATTGCCCAGCAAACCCTGATGGCACAAAACGACCGCATGCCGGGACCCGACCAACGTTTCTGGACCGACGGCTGGGATGGTTATCCGGCGGCGCGCGCGCGTTTGCTCGCCGACGTCACCCAGTTGCGCCCGTCGAATCCGCTCGTCATCAGCGGCGACGTACATTGCACCTGGGTGGCCGACCTCAAAGTCGATTTCGACGACGCGAAGTCGCCGGTGATCGCGACCGAATTCTGCGGTACGTCGATAACGTCGCAGGGCCCCAATCCGAAGCAGATCGCGGCTACGCTCGCGGAAAATCCGCATATCCATTACGGTAACGGCGCGCGCGGCTACGTAACCATGGAATTGACGCGCGACCGATGCGCTGTCGCCGTCCGCGGCCTCGCCAGCGAGAAGCGCGCGGACAGTCCGATCTCGACAATCGCCACGTTCGTCGTCGAAACCGGCCGGCCCGGAGCGCAATCCGCATGAAGCTCTACGGCTGCCCGAACAGCCGGTCGCTGCGCGCCGCGTGGGCGCTCGAGGAGGCCGCGGCAGAATACGAGTACGTGCTGGTCGATCTTTTTAAGGGCGCGGCACGCACACCGGAATTTCTCGCGCTGAATCCCGCGGGCAAGCTGCCGGTGCTGGTCGACGGGGAATTGAAGCTCACCGAATCGGCGGCGATCATCAATTATGTCAGCGACAAATTTCCCGGCTGCGGACTCGTGCCGCTCGACGCGACCGCGCGCGCCGACTGCCTGCGCTGGATGTTCTTCGCGGCCACCGAGCTCGAACAACCGCTGTGGACGATCGCCAAGCATCGCTTTGCGCTGCCGAAAAACAAACGCGTCACAGGCATCGAAGATACCGCGCGGTGGGAATTCGAAGGCGCTGCAAAATTGCTCGACAACGCTTTAGACGGGCGCGAATTCATATGCGGCGACGCGTTTACCGGCGCCGACATCCTGCTCATTCACACGCTGGCCTGGGCGCGCTCGGCGAAAATTCCGCTCGAATCGGCGCACCTCACGGCTTATATGGAGCGGCTGCTGACGCGGCCCGCGCTCACGCGCGCACGCAAACGCGAATCCGGCAGGTAAAACACTGCGGCGGCGCGGCTATTCGGCCTTGATGCCCGCCTGCCTGATCACGCGCACGTACTTGTCGATATCGCTCCTGATCGTCGCGCCGAATTGCTCGGGCGAGTCGCCGATCGGCTCGTAACCGAGTTCGGCGAACCGCTGCTTGACGTCGGCCGACTTCAACGCGTTCACGGATGTGGTGTTCAGCTTGGTGACGAGGTCTTTCGGCACGCCGGCGGGCGCCACGAGTCCGAACCACGCGTCGACCGCATAGCCTTTGAGGCCGGCCTCGCCTATCGTCGGCAATGCGGGCGCGGTAGCCGAACGCTTCGCGCCGGCCACCGCGAGGATGCGCAGCTTCCCCGCCTTCGCCTGCGGCGCGACCGCGGCATAATCCGCAAACATCATGTCGATCTGGCCGGCGATCACGTCGGTCACCGCCGGCGCCGTGCCCTTATATGGCACGTGCACGATATCGGCTCCGCTCATCGACTTGAAGATTTCGGCCGCGAGATGCGAGATCGCGCCGGTCCCCGAACTGCCGTAACTCAGATGATTCTTCTTGGCTTTCGCAACCGCGATGAGCTCGGCAACGGTTTTTGCGGGCACATGCGGATTGACCGCCAGCACGTACGGCACGATCGCGATGTTGGTGATGGGCGTCAGTTCATGCGGGTCGTAACCCAGTTTCGGATACATACCCACCGCAATCGCCAGATTGCTCATGCCGCCCATGATCACGGTGTAACCGTCGGGCGGCGCCTTGCTGCCGTACTCGACGCCTATCGTGCCGCCCGCGCCCCCGCGGTTCTCGACGACGACGGGGTGCCCCCACGCCTCGCTCCACTTCTGACCGACGATGCGCGCGAGTATGTCGTTGGGACCGCCGGGCGCGAACGGCACGACGATCTTGATCGGCTTGGCCGGAAACGACGCCGCGGTTTGCGCCGCTGCCCCGCAGCTGACACCGGCTGCGAAAACCACCAGAGCGGCGGTTAACGGCGGATGGCATTGACTCATGACGGTTTGCTCCAGGCGAATGCGTATCGATGCGTAAGGTCTAGCAAGGCCTGTGCCCGCGCGCCCCGCGCTGTTGTCACGTCGGCGTACTGCGTTGCCGCCTCCGATACGTGCGCGGACGGTCGCTTGCGCACGCCGATGGTGCCGCCCGGGGGCTGCGTGCCTATTCGCGCGTCAGCGCGCCGTCCTTGATCAGCTTCTGCAGCCGCTCCGCTTCTTTTTTCACGAACGTCGCAAACTGTTCCGGCGTGCCGCCCTGCACTTCGAGGCCGAGTTCGTCGAGGCGGCGCTTGACGTCGGGCATCTGCAGGATCTTGTTGCACTCGGCATTGAGCTTGTCGATGATTGCACGCGGCGTTCCGGCCGGCGCCGCCATGCCGAACCACACTATCGCTTCCGCGTCCTTGATGCCGGATTCGGCGAGCGTTTGCACGTCGGGCAGCAGCGGCGACCGCTTCGCACTCGCGAGCGCGACCACGCGCACGCGGCCGGCCTTGATCTGCGTTTCGGCAGATACCGTCGTCGTATGCATGAACTGGAGCTGGCCGCCGATCAAATCCGTGATCGCCGGCGCCGAGCCTTTATACGGGATATGCGTGACCTTGATGCCGGTCGCCGCCTGCAACACGGCGAGTCCAATATGCAGGCTGCTGCCGGTGCCGGACGAGCCCCAGTTGATCCCGCCCTGGTTGGCTTTCATGTATTCGATCAGTTCCTTCGGATTGCGCACGGGCAGTGCCGGGTTCGCGAGTATCAAGAGCGGCGCGTAGCCGAAATAAATTACCGGCGCGAAATCCTCGACCTTGTACGGCGACTTCTTGCTGAGCAGAGGACTGTTCACGTTGGGGCCGGGATTCGAGAGCAGCAGCGTGTAGCCGTCAGGCGCCGCCTTGGCAACGGTGTCCGCGCCGATCAGGCCGCCGGCACCCGGCCGGTTGTCGATGATGAACTGCTGGCCCCAGGCGTCGAGCAGTTTCACAGCGACCAGCCGCGCGATCACGTCGTTAGAGGCACCCGGCGTAAACGGCACCACCCAGCGCACGGCCTTGTCCGGATAATCCTTCACGGATTGCGCGTAAGCCTGCGCGACGAACAACCCACATGCAACTGCGATCACCGTGCGGAATTCGATTGGCATGCTCTCCTCCGTTGCGTTGCCGCGAGACAGCTATTTCTTGGCTTCGAGCGCTTCCGGATTGATCACGTTGATCGGCTTGCCCGCCGCGTACGCGAGTACCTGGTCGAAAACATCCGTGAACTGTACTTCGAATTCGTCGCGGCCCACATAGCCGATGTGCGGCGTGCACACGACATTGTCCATGTTGAGCAGCGGATGCGTCGTGTCGGTCAGCGGTTCTTCCTCGTAGACGTCGACACCTGCCATGCCGGGACGTCCCGCGCGCAATGCGTTGACCAGCGCGCCCGGCGCGATCAGACCGGCGCGGCTCGTGTTGACGATCAGCGCGGTCGGTTTCATGCGCGCGAGATCCCCGGCGGTCACGATGCCGCGCGTGGCGTCGACCAGCCGCATATGCAGCGAGATCACGTCGCATTCCTCGAAAAACTGCTCCTTGCTGCCGGCTGCACTATACCCATCCGCGCGTGCGGTCGCGAGCGACGATTCGCGCGCCCACACCAGCACTTTCATACCGAACGCCTTGCCAAATCCCGCCACCACGCTGCCGATGCGACCGTAGCCATAAATGCCGAGCGTTTTGCCGCGCATGCCGTAGCCGACGTCGACCTGCCATTTGCCCGCCTTCAATGCGGCCATCTGCTTCGGAATCTGGCGCAACGACGCCAGCACGAGCCCCCATGTGAGTTCGGCGGTCCCGTATGACGGCCGGCCCGGATGCTGGCTCGACGACAGTATGATGCCGCGCCGGGTCAACGCATCGAGATCGATGTGCGGATAGACGCTGCGCTGGCTGATGAGCTTCAGCTTGTTCAGGCGCTCGATCAGCGGCGCGCGGATCGGCGTGCGTTCGCGAATGAGGCAAAGCGCCTCGGTGTCTTTCAGGCGTTCGGCAAGTTTGTCGACGTCCTTGGTGTGATCGTTCCAGATCGTGACCTGGTGGCCGGCGAGCTTGGAAAAGCACGGCAGCGTGCGTATGGTGTCGTGGTAATCGTCCAGTATGGTTACGTTCATCGCTTTACTCTTTTCTTTAATTTAACCAGCCGCTCGCCTTGGCCTGCGCAAGCACTTCGTCGACGATTTCCGGCGCGCGCCCGACGTAGGTCGTCGGATCGAGCGCCGCGCGCAGTTCCTCTTCGCTGATCGCGTCGCGCACGCGTTTGTCCGCCAGCAGCGCCTTGTCGAAGCTGATGCCGTGCTCCAAGCCGTGCATCGATATCTCGTACACGAGCTCGTGCGCGGTCTGCTTGCCGACCTTGCCCGACAGCACGAACATCACGCGCTCCGACAA
>CAZEAX010000032.1:18882-19802 GCA_964510405.1 uncultured Streptomyces sp.
GAGGTTGGTGCGCATCTTCTCGACGTTGACGACGAGCCCCGACAACACATATTTCATCGTCGCGAGCATGCCCCCCGCCATCAGGCACGCTTCCGGCAGCGCGCGCCATTCCGCGCGCCATGCCGCCCCATCGCGCTCGTGATCGATCACCATCGATTCCAGCATCAGCGCGACGTTGTACTTGATCGCGCGCGAGACGCCCATCACCGCTTCGCAGGTGCTCGGATTGCGCTTGTGCGGCATCGTCGAGGAGCCGACCTTGCCTTCGCTGAACGGCTCCAGCAGTTCGTCTATCTCGTTGTGTTCGAGCACGTAAATCTGATTGGCGATCTTGCCGAGCGTCGCGCCGATCATGCCGAGCACGCACACGTATTCGGCGAAGCGGTCGCGCGCCGGCTGCCAGTTGATGTCGGCCACACCCAATCCCAGCCGCTTCATCAGGCCGCGCTCGAGTTCGCGCGCTTGCGGTCCGTATGAGGCCTGGGTGCCGACCGCGCCGACCATGCCGCCCACGAATACGCGCGGCTCCAGCTGCCGCATCCGCTCGTAATGCCGTCCCATCTCGGAGAGCCAGATCGCGGCCTTGTGGCCGAACGTGATCGGCAGCGCCTGCACGCCGTGCGTGCGCCCCACCATCGGCGTATCGCGGTATTTTTCCGACAAGCGATACAGTTCACGGCCAATCGCCTTGATGTCGCGCAAATACGCGGCGTGCGCGTCCTTCATCTGCAATACCGTGCCGGTGTCGAGCACGTCCTGCGTAGTCGGCCCGAAGTGGATGAATTCGCCGTTTTCCGGCTTGCACAAATCCTGCACTGCTTTCAGCGCAGGCACCAGCGGATGCTTGATGCGGCGGATCTCGGCGGCGATCTTCTCGACGTCGACATTGGCGATTTTCGCCTTGGCTGAGATTTCCTGCG
>CAZEAX010000033.1:0-19652 GCA_964510405.1 uncultured Streptomyces sp.
GTATGTCGTCCGAGTTCAATACACCGTGGATGCCGGGCTGCTCCAGTTCGAGATACTGCACCGGCGGCGAGGTCAGGTGCAGCGTGATTTCCTTTTTCGACAGCAGCGCCGCCATGCCGTCGAAATGCGACATCGCGACCGTTTGCGGGGTGAACTTGTCGAACTGGTCCTTGCCGAGCGCCTGCGCGGTGGCCATCTGCAGCACGATCGCCTGGTTGGACGTCTTCACGCCCGGCAGCGCGATGCGGTCGTCGGGACCGATGTCGCGCACGGTCTTGATGCCGGGCTTGCTCGTGTTGAGCCACATCGGCGACGTGATCATCGCCGCCATGCCCTTGATCTCGTTGTCGGTGCCTCTGGTGCGCGCCCAGATCAGGATGATCGAAGTCGGCCCGTTGGCGCCGATGTCGATGCGGCCGGCCAGCATCGCGTCGTTCATCACCGCGGGACCGGCGGTCGTGGCGTAAACACCTTTAACGTCGCCGAGCCCGGCGGCGCGGGCGTGCTTCTCGATCAGCTTTTCGTGCTCCATCACCATGATGGGGAGGAAGCCGAGGCCGATCTGCTTGACGATGCGCACCTCGCCGGTCTCGGCGGCCGATGCGTGCGGCGATATCGCGGTCAGCGCGAGCGATGCCGCCATGGCCGCCAGCTTGATGCGTTTCATCACACCTCCTCGACGTGCAATGGAAACAAGGGTTCGAGCGATTCGACGTCCATCACGTGATAGACGTTGAAACGGTACGCGGTCGCTGCTGCGACTTCGGGCGGCGTGAACGGGAACGCAAGGTTGCCGGCGGTCGACAGCCGGCCGGGGAAGCCGTGATGCAGCAGGTATTGCTTGGTGACGGTGGCGACTGCGCGCGCTTCCTCGGCGGTGTCGGCGATACATTCGCACATGAAGAAAATTTCGCGCGGCAGCGGGTCGGGCGGCGTTGCCCACGGGAAGACCGCGTCGATGCCGTACACGCGCCAGATTATCTGATACGGCTTGGCGGGATTCGGCGGGGTCAGCTCGCGCACGATTTTCTCGACGCCGGCGGTGATCGACTTCGCGTTCGCGATCACGCGCGGGTCGGCGGAGCCGGCGAGCAGGATCGCGCGCTCGCCGACGCGCATCGCGCCTTCGATTTTCACCGTGAGCTGGGTCGCGGGCTCCCAGCGCGAGCCGGACACGCGCGTGCGGTGCTCGTCGACGACTTCATACTTCGCTTCTTTGGTATGCAGCGTGCCTTCGGGCTCGCGCACCGCGTACGGATCGGCCTGTTCGTAAAGGCTGTGCGCGGCGACCGAACTCGGCGACGCGTTGCGCGTCGGATTCATGCTGTCGACGGTGAAGCTGTCGCCCTCCAGCGTGCCGATGATGGTGTCGCGCCCGCCGGGCGTGCAGCACAGCGAGCAGCATTCGATGATCTTCGACATGTGCAGCGTCGGGCCCATCGGATAACCGAGCAGCGCGGGGACCGCCGCGAACACCGCGGAATCGCACGCGCGGCCGGCGATGATTACGTCGGCGCCCGCATTCAACGCGCGCTGGAACGCTTCGATGCCCATCTGACCGACGAGATGCGTTGCGCGATCGACGTCGGCCTCGGTCAACGCGCCGATTTCACCGAGCGGCACGACGCGTTTCGCGCGGATCGCCTGCTTGACGACGTCGCGCGGCATGTCGGCGCGGATCGACGCGAGCCGGAAATGCAGGCCGTCGCGGCGCGCGATCTCGCGCACCATGTCCAACGTCGCATCGAGATGCGGCGCCGCGCCCGCGCTGCCGGCGGTGCCGATCAACAATGGAATACCGAGTTTGCGCGCGCCGTTGATGCACTTGGCGAGATCGACCCGCACCATCGTATCGGACTGCGCCATCTTGCCGGCGCCGAGATAGTAGGGGCCTGGATCGATGGATCCCATGTCGGCGCCGATCAAATGCGGCTTCCTTTCGAGCCCGGCGTTGAACGCGGGATCCGGAATGCCGTAGCCGAGCTGGCCGGACGCGGCCATCACCCGCAGCGGCGCCAGTTTGCCGTCGCTGCCGACGACGCTTTTGCGGATGCGTTCGATCGCAGTGGTCATAGTTCGACTCCCAGCATCGGGCCGTGCTGTTGCGCGCCGTAGACGTCGCTGTCGCCGGGATCGCCGGAGACGATGCGGCGCGGCATGACAATCTTGATCGCGAGCGCGGGCGGATACGGCAGGACCTCGACTTTTGCGCGCGGTTGCGAGTAGAGCTTTGCAATCGCGTCGGCGGTCAGCGACTTCGATGCGCACGCGAGTTTGAACCCGGCCTCGTCGTTGAACATGAGATCGAGCGTGAGTGTGGTGGGGCCGGCGTTTTTGCTGCGGATGACTTTGGCGATATCGACGAGTTTCACTGCGGCGTCTCTCTTCGTGGATGGTGCGGCGTGTTGCGGGGAACGGGCTGGCGATCTTGTGTGCGGCGTCTCCGTAAAGCGCATCTTACACGCGAAAAAGCGCGATCGGCTACACTACCGGCAGAACAAATCCAGGAGGAACCACGATGCTCAAGATTTATGGATCAGTGAACTCGCGCGCGATGCGCGTGCTGTGGATGGCGGCGGAACTCGGGCTCGCCTACGATCACAAGGACTGGCTGCCGCGCGCGCCGGAAACCAAGACGCCGGAATTCCGCGCGTTGAACGCCAACGGCCGCGTGCCGACCATCGACGACGACGGCTTCGTCCTTTCCGAGTCGATGGCGATCAACATCTATCTTGCGAAAAAGCACCGGAGCGCGCTCTATCCGTCCGATCCGAAGACCGAGGCGTTGGCGCTGCAATGGAGCCTGTGGGAGACCGACCGCCTCGACCGCCAGATCGTCGATTACCAGCGGCACTCGAGCCAGTTGCCGCCCGCCGAGCGCAAGCCCGAACTCGCGGAAAAAGCGTGGAACGAATGCTGCCCGGCGTTCGACGTGCTCGAAGACGCGCTCAAGAAATCGAAATGGCTCGCCGGCCGCGAATTTTCGGTGGCGGATCTGAACGTCGCGTCGGCGCTGTATCGCGCTCTGACGGTCGATCTTGCGAAATGGCCGCACGTGCAGACGTGGCTCAAAACGTGCTGGGAGCGGCCGGCGGCGAAGAAAGTGCGCGCAATGCGCGAGAAGTAGGACAAGGCGACGGCCGGCCGGACGTATGCGCGGCCGTCGAGCGCTAATCGCTCAGCAGAATGTCCGCCACAATCCCGCACAGAAGCAAAAGCGTGTTTGGCAGCCGTGGCGGGTGCCGGAAGTTCGCCGGTGTTTTTATTGCTTTGCTGATTGCATGGCAGGCCGAATGCCGCGCGGCGGAGAACGACTGCGTTGCAAAGGTGCGGATCACCTCGCTCGGCGTGCCGAGAATTACCGAAAACTGGCGGTCGATGATGAGTACTGTCGGGCCTTATCGCTATCGGCTCGACGCCACGTCGGAGGAGAAGCGTTGTATCAATCTCACCTTCAACATAGTCCTGCGCTTCATCGATAAGGAAGACAAACCCGACACCGCGGTATATCCGGCCTCGATGCGCATCCGCAACGGCGCGGGCTCCGAGATCGGCGATATGGCAGGGCGCAGGGGAGACAGCGCCGCGCGCGCCGCCATCGAAGATCTCGTCTGCAAACGCTGTTGACCGCCGATCACGCGGCGCATCACGAGGGCAAAAATACGTCGCGCGCGCAGATTTTATTCAGTCGAGCTGCACGCCCGTTTCGCGCGCGACTTTAGTCCACTTTGCAATCTCGGCGCGGATGAACGCGCCAAACCCGGCGGCGCTCGTTCCCGCGCGGTCGATGCCTTCGCGCGCGAGCGTCTCCTGCACGTCCGCGTCGCGCAGCATGCCGGTCAGCGCGCCGTTCAGTTTCGCGACGATTGCGGGCGGCGTGCCGGCCGGCGCCAGCACGCCCCACCAGTTGATCACTTCGTAGCCCGGAAGCGTCTCGGCGATCGCGGGCACCTGCGGCATCGCGGCGAGCCGCTTCGCGGTACTGACGCCCAGTGCATTGAGCCGGCCCGTGTCGACATACGGCTTGACGAACGCAAGAGTGGTCAGCATCACCTGCACGTGGCCGCCGAGCAAGTCGATCACGCCCGGCGCGGCGCCCTTATATGGCACGTGCGTCATCACGGCACCCGCGCTTCTGAATACTTCCATACCCAGATGCGTCGGGCTGCCGTTGCCTGCCGAACCGTAAGTGATTTGTCCCGGACGTGCTTTCGCGAGCGCGATCAGTTCCGGCACCGTCTTCACGGGCAGCGAAGGATGCGCGACGAGCAGCAGCGGCGACGAGGCGAACAGCGTGACCGGCGCGAAGTCCCTGATGCTGTCGTACGGCAGCTTCTTGATGCCTGTCGCGTTGATGATGAAAGACGGCGTCACGATCACGAGCGTATTGCCGTCGGGCGGCGCCTTGGCCGCCAGGTCCACGCCGATAATGGTGCCGCCGCCGGGCCGGTTCTCCACGATCATGTTCTGGCCCCACGCTTCCTGCAGCTTGCGCGCGATCAGGCGGCCCAAGAGATCGGAGCCCGCGCCCGCGGAGAACGGCACTATCATGCGCATCGATTTCTCGGGCCACGCCTGAGCGAAAGCGGCGTTTGTTGCGAACGCTGCGAGCAGAAGGTAAACGAATCTGGCGAACATCGGGCTCCAATGGCCGCTTTTTTTGGCAGAGTTTGTTTCGGCTATTATACGGACGCATGAAAGACATCAAAGCCGAAACCGCAAAGCTCGCGCTCGCGTGCGACTGTCACATGCACGTCTGGGACCCGCGTTTTCCGCTCGGCCCGGCGCATACGCCGACCCGCGCCGCGACCGTCGCCGATTACCTGCGCGTGCGTGAACGTCTGGGATTGGGGCGCGTGGTCGTGGTGCAGTCAACCGCCTACGGCACCGACAACGCGTGCACGCTCGACGCGATCAAACAGATGGGCGACAGCGCGCGCGGTGTCGCGATCGTCGCGCCCGACGCGCCGGATGCCGAACTCGCGCGCCTGACCGCCGCCGGCATCCGCGGACTGCGCTACGTGATGTTCGCGGGGCGCCCTTTGACATGGGAGACGATGCCGGTGATGGCGCCGCGCATCGCGCGCTTCGGCTGGAACATCAATCTGCAATTGCGCGGCGAAGAGCTGGCGGAGCGCGAGGCGTTGCTCGCGGGCCTCGCGTGCGACGTCGTGATCGACCACATCGGCAGATTCACCGCGCCGTTCGACGCCGACACGCCCGGCGTGCGCGCGCTCTACCGGCTGCTCGACGCGGGCCGCTGCTGGGTCAAGCTGTCGGCGCCGTACCACGGCTCGAAAAGCGGTCCGCCGCATTATGCGGACAACGGTGTGCTCGCGCGCGAACTTGTGCGGCGGTGGCCCGAACGCATGCTGTTCGCGACGAACTGGCCGCATCCGTCGGTCAAGGGCGCGCCGCCCGACGATCTGGCACTTATGCAACTGTTGTGGGAGTGGGTGCCGGATGCGCACGTGCGGCAGCGCATTCTCGTCGACAATCCGGCGCTGCTTTACTTCGGCGGGACGCTGCCGCGCTGAACGCCCGTTTGAAGCGGGAATGCATCGCACCGGACGCGGCCGTGCCCGGCGGCAGCTACGTCCGTTACATTTTGATACAACATCGAGCGAATCGACGGAGGAGAATGGCGCTGGTTTAACGGTCGCAAGGATTGCGCCATGCCCGGTGGACGTCTGCATCTTGTTGCGGCGTTGTTGCTTGTCATTCTTGTTTCGGCCTGTTCCGGCCTGGGCGGCGGCATGCGCCACGGCGGCGGCGAGCGGCGCTCCGCGCAGGACGGCGATCGGCAGCGTCCGCTCGAACTCGAGCGCATGAGCACGAATGACCAGATCCGGTTGCGGCTGACCGACGTGCGGATCGCGCTCAACCTCAAACCCGAACAGGCGGCCGCCTGGCAGGCCTACGAGAACAGGGTCCTCGAAATTCTTTTGAACTCGGAGCGCGATGCGGGGCTCTCAACTGGCGTCAATGCGGTGAATCAGATCGACCGGCGGATTGCCGCCGAACAAAACCGCGCGGGGGCGATGGAGCAGCTTGGTGCTGCCGCCCGCAAGCTTTATTCGACATTTACCGACGAACAAAAGCGCACCGCCGACCGCATGCTGGCCAGCACGGTGCCGGTCGAGGTCACCGGAGCGGCGGCGCCCGCCCGGGGAGGTCGCTAGAAGAATTGCAGGCAAATGAATGCAGGGTCGTGTGCGTGCTGCGGCCGTGGCAACTCAATAGAACATTGTCTATCGAACCGGGAAAATTTGACATCGCACCATGCTTACCTGTCACCCACATCGCCGGAGTCCGGGATTGCGCACGCCGCGCATCGGGAAATACTGCGCGACCGGCGCTTTGCTGATGCTCGGTGCGGGCGCCGTTATCGCGCAGGCCGCTGAACCCATGTCCGTCGAAGCATCGACCCGCGGCAGCGCGGTCGAAATCCGCGCGCAGGCAACGATCAAGGCGCCGTACGCGCTGATCTGGCAGACCCTGACGGATTACGATCATCTTGCCGAATTTATTCCCGGCATGGCCAGAAGCCGCGTGATCGAGCGTCGCGGCAGCGCGGCGATCGTCGAGCAAACCGGCGCCGCGGCGATCATGTTTTTCGATTACCCCATCAAAGTGGTGGTCGAATCCACGGAGCATCCGCCGACCTACATCGGGATACGCGTGCTCAAGGGCAATCTGAAACAGCTTGACGGCGGCTACCAGCTCGAAAGAGTCGCCGACAAGCCGGATGAATTCGTGCTTCGCTGGCTGGGGCTTATAGAACCCTCGCTGCCGGTGCCGCTTTTCATAACGGTGCCGCTGATGCGCGCGAACATTTCGGACCAGTTCGGCGGCATGGTCAAAGAGATAGAGCGCAGGGAAGCATTGCGCGCGGCGAATCGGGCAAGCGCGCAATGACGGCCGCGACCGCGTGGTCTTCGTCAGCCCGCCGCGACTACGCGTTGCTGCGGAGTTTCCCGGCCGCGTTGCTTATCGCGGCGTGCGCGGGTTGCACGACGCTCGAAGCCCCGCTCAAGTCGAATCTCGAGTCGTCTTCGGCTTCGCAGCGCTCGTGCGCGAACTGGTTTGCGCAGCTGGATGCGACCGTCGAGCGCGCGGGCGTGCGCGATGCCGGCGCGTACCGCGTTCCCGGTTTCCCGTATCTGCGCGTCGATCGTTTTACCGCGTCTTTCCGGGACAGGGCCCGGGACGATCCGCAGGCCTTCGACGTCTGGCTTGCCCGCATGCAGGCAGCGGATGCCGAAGCGCGCGGCTATGAGATCGGCAACCTGTCCGCGCAATTATTTCCCCTCGCCGGAATTGACGACCCGGCCGCTGCCCGCGTGAAAACCGCGGCCTGCGCTACGGAACTGGCCCGCGCCGATCTAGCCGGTGCGGAAGGGCGCGATCTCGTTCTGGCGCGCGCGCAGGTGCCGGACAGCTACGCCGACTGGAAGCGCGTGCTGGGCATTTATCCGCTTACGAGCATTCCATTTTCGAAAGGCGTGGAAGGCTGGCATCAGGAAGCGACGGCCATGTTCAGGCAGGACGGCATGCAGGCGTCGCCAGTCGCCGGGGTCGTGCGCTATGCCGCAGCCGCGACCCCGGCCACTGCGGACGAGGTCGCTGCGATCTTCGCGCACCAGCAAACCGACGCGCTGGGAATTCCGCAGTTGACGGGGCAGCAGCGCGACTTGTTGTTCGAGGCCTACGCGCCGGCCTATGAGGTCGAAACCACCGGCGGCTATGACCGGTTCGGCCCGCTGGCATGGCGCGCCGGTCCGGCGCCCGAAGTCGATACCGCGCGGCCGCTGGTATATAAACACCTCGCGTATACGCGCTTCGGCGGAAAAATCCTGACGCAACTCGTGTATACGATCTGGTTTCCGGAGCGCCCGTCGAGCGGCGCGACGGATCTTCTCGCCGGCAGACTGGACGGCGTCGTATTCAGAGTGACTCTGGGCGACGACGGTGCGCCCCTCGTTTACGACAGCATCCACCCGTGCGGCTGTTACCACATGTTCTTTCCCACCGCGCGGGTCAAACCAGTGCCCGCCCCGCAAGGCGCCATCGAATGGGCGTTCGTGCCGGCGCAATTGCCGGCGCAGGCGGCGGCGCAGCGCGTCGTCGTGCGCGTCGCCAGCCGTACCCACTACGTGGTCGGCGTCCATCCCGATTCCGGCGCCGCCGGCACCGTTTATCAATTCGCCGACGACAACGATCTGCGCGCGTTGCCCGCGGAGGGCCGCGCCACGCGCAGCGCGTTCGGGCCCGACGGCATCGTGCCCGGCACCGAACGCGGCGAGCGGTGGTTGTTCTGGCCGATGGGCATCGACAACTCGGGCGCGATGCGGCAATGGGGCACTCATGCGACCGCGTTCATCGGGCGCCGTCATTTCGACGATGCGGACCTGATTGAGCGCCGGTTTGAGCTGTCGCCCGGCGCGCAGTTGACGGTGGCGCAGCCGCGGTAAAAGGTCCGGAATGAAATTCCCGCGCGGTATCCTGGTTGCTGCGGTGCTGCTCCTGATGACGCACGCGGCACTGGCGTTCGATCATGGGCATGCAGCGTGGGACGCGCTCCTCAAGCGCGATGTGGCCGTCGCATCCGGCGGCAATTCGTCGCGCGTGGATTACGCCGCGTTCAAGCGGGACCAGGATGCGTTGAATCGCTATCTCGACGGACTGGCCGCGGTGACGCCATCCGAGTATCGGGGCTGGACGCGCGAGCAGCAACTCGCGTTTCTGATCAATGCGTATAACGCCTGCACGATCAAGTTGGTGCTGACGCGCTATCCCGGCCTGAAATCGATCAAGGACGTCGGCTCGTTCCTGCAGTCGCCATGGAAGAAAGAATTCTTCACCTTGCTGGGCGCCCCGCGCAGTCTCGACAATGTGGAGCACGGAATGATCCGCGCGCCCGGTGCGTTCGACGAACCGCGCATTCATTTCGCGCTCAATTGCGCGTCCGTCGGCTGTCCGATGCTGCGCGAGGAAGCGTACGTTGCCGGGCAACTGGACGCGCAACTCGAAAGCGGCGCGCGCCGCTTTCTCGGCGATCGCAGCCGCAACCGCTACGATCCCGTGTCCGGCAAGCTGGAGCTTTCGCCGATATTCGATTGGTACAAGGCGGATTTCGAAAAAGGCGGCCGCGGCGTCAATTCAGTCCCCGAGTTCCTGGCTCGCTACGCCGATTTCATCGCCGACGAGGCGGCCGGGCGCGCGCTGGTGCGCCGCGGGAAATTGCCGATCCGTTATCTTGACTACGATTGGACGCTGAACGACGTGAAGCAATAGTTTCGCTACGGCTCAGTGCAACGCGAACGTCACCGGCAACAGCACTTCGCGCGGTCCCTCGCCGATGCGCGGGGTCGCGCGAACCGCGCGCAACGCGGCCTGGTCCAATATCGCATGGCCGCTGCTCCGGGCAATCTTTGCGTCGAGCAACGTGCCGTCGGGGTCGTATCGCAGCATGAGTATCGTTTCGCCTTCGATTCCCTTCGCGACCGCTTCGGGCGGGTAAAAGCGCATGGCGTTGTCGAGGCGCGGCTTGCGGGCCTCGGCAGTGGCGCTGGTGGTGCGTCCGACTCCAGCGGCTGTCGCCGCGCGCGTGCGGGACCGCCTGGCGGAATCGAGCGTATTCTTCAAATGCGCGACGATGACGACGCCCGGCGTGGTTGCATCCGGCGCGGCGGTGTTGCGCGAATTGAAGGTGCCGGGTACGTACATCAGCGCGCCCGCGTGCAATGCGGCGCTCGCGATCAGTGCAATAACGGGTTCGATGCGCATGGCTATAAGGTTACTTTGA
This sequence comes from uncultured Streptomyces sp., assembly GCA_964510405.1. Classification (GTDB taxonomy): domain Bacteria; phylum Pseudomonadota; class Gammaproteobacteria; order Burkholderiales; family SG8-41; genus PALSA-1004. The sequence continues at coordinate 9,809 of CAZEAX010000033.1, forward strand.
CAAGCGGCCTCCGTGCAGAATAGGCTGCGGAAAGCGGATTGACAAGACCTCCCGCGCGCGGCCAGCTAAAATTCAGTGCAAATATTTCGACATGTCAAAGTGAAAACGTCCCCGCGTTTCGTCAGCTGCTTTTTGCTGGCCTGCATTGCTTTTCTCGGGTCGGCCGCGAGCCTGCCGGCAGTGGCTGTGCAGGTCGAGCTGCCGGACGAAATCACGTTCGGCGTCCGGGTCGAGCAGGGCGATCTTTCGACGGTCGGCGGCTGGCTCGCCGCGGGGCTCGACCCGAATTTCGAAAGCGCGCGCATCGGCACCGGCCTCATGATCGCGGCATGGCGCGGCGACATTCCGATGATGGAGCTTTTCGTGAAGTACGGGGCCGACGTCAACTTTCAAAATCGTTTCCACGAACAGGCGGTGATGCTCGCGGCGTGGAAGGGGAAACGCGAAGCCGCAGGCTGGCTGGTTCTGCACGGCGCGAGCATCAATCGCGAAGGGAACGAGTGGAGCGCGCTGCATTACGCCACGTTTGCGGGACACGAAGAGCTCGCGCGATATCTCATCGAGAACAAGGCGGACGTCAACGCAAAATCGACCAACGGCTCGACGGTGCTGATGATGGCCGCGCGCGAAGGCCGCGATAAAATCGCGTCACTGCTGATCGAGCACGGCGCGATACGCAGCACGAAGAACGATTGGGGTGAGGACGCGATGACGTGGGCCATGCGCAACGATCACCTGACGATTGCGAAAATGATCGCTACCGCGGACGAGTTCGCGCAGGCCGCGGCACGGCCTAAAGAGACGTGGGGCGAGGCGGTGACGACGATCGCGGCGCCCGAAGAGGTCGAAAATATCCTGCTCGAGGAAAGGCTCGCGCACGCGGCGGGCAGGCCGAGAATCCTGTCGGATGAAGATTACCGCAAGGTGCTCGAGCGGGTCGCGGCGATGAAGCAGCCCGTGGTCGAAACGCGGCGTGCCAGCCGCTTGAGCATCACCGCCAAAAAAGGCCAGCCGGAGAAAGAGCGCGCGGAGCTGCAGTTCGACGAATCGCAGCGGGAAGCGGCGCCCAAGTGAGAGCATGAAGTTCATCAACCCGCGCATCGTCTACGTTCTCAAGAACCCCGTCGTTTTCACGCTGCAGGTCCTGAAGGCGTTTCAGGCCAACCAGGGCTTGCTGCTCGCCGGCGCGGTCGCCTATTACGCGCTGCTCTCGATCGTGCCGCTTTTGATTCTCATGGTGATCGCGCTCTCGCACGTGATCGACCAGGAGGTGCTGCTGACGACTTTGCGCCGCGCGCTCGAATACGTGGTGCCGGGCGAAGGCAAGGCGATCGTGGTGGAGCTGAGGGCGTTCCTCGCGCATCGCGATGTGATCGGCTGGGTGCTGCTGTTCACGATGCTGTTTTTCAGCCAGCTTGGTTTCAAGGTGCTGGAGAACGCGATCTCGGTGATTTTTTTGCATCGCGTCGCCGTGCGCAGGCGCCACTATGCCGTGTCCTTGCTGCTGCCGTTCGGCTACATCATTTTCATCGGTGCGGCATTGTTCGCGAGCACCTACGTGATTGCCGACCTGGGGACGATGGGCGGCGAGAGCCTCGTGGTGCTGGGCCGCAGCTGGTCGCTGAGCGGCCCTTCGAGCGTACTGATTTATGTCGCCGGAGTGGCCTCGGAAATTTTGCTCATCTCGGGCATTTACTACTTCATGCCGGTCGGCAGGTTGTCGGCGCAGCACGCGCTGATCGGCGGCGCCACGGCGGGTGTGCTGTGGGAAATCATCCGCCACGCGCTGGGCTGGTATTTCGGCACGCTGTCGCAGGTGAGCGTGGTGTACGGCTCGCTCACGACGGCCATCATCGTGCTGTTGAGTTTCGAAGTGGCCGCCACGCTGCTCCTGCTCGGCGCGCAGGTGATCGCCGAATACGAGCGCATCGACGTCGGCGGCGCCGCGCCGGAGCCGGTGCCGATGCGCACCGACGGCGTTTGATTGTTTTGAACCTCAGCCGGCCGGCTCCAGGCCGATCGATTTCATCACGCGCGCCGCGTCGGGCGACAGGAAATACTTGAGCAGCGCCTTCGCGGCGTCGGGCTGTTTCGCGCCGGCGCCGACCGCGGAAGAAAAGTTGGTGTAGTTCTGGATTGCGGGCGGCAGCGGGCCCGCCAGCTCCGTGCCTTTCTGGTACAGAATTTCGCTGATCTGCGTTACGCCGAGTTCGACCTCGCCGGCGGCGACCGCCTCGCCGCCGCGCGCGCTTTTGTGTTTGGCTTTCATATTGTCGGCGATGCCCAGACGCTGGAACAGCACTTTCAGATAGGTTCCGGTCAGGCCGTCGTCGAGGAACGCGATCGACTTGGCGTCGAGCATCGCGCGCTTGAATGCATCGGCCGTGCTGATGTCGGGTTTCGGCGCGCCTTTGCGAACGGCGACGCCCAGTCCAGAGCGCGCAACCACGGTGCGGGTCGCGGCGGTGAGCTTGCCCTGTTTGACGAGGTCGTCAATCGCATCGTCGCCGAGGATCGTAAAATCGAACGGCTCGCCCTTCTCGATGCGGGCCTTCAACGGATTGGTCGATCCGTAGGTGATGATCAGTTTGTGCCCGGTCGCCTGTTCGAACCGCGGCGCGAGATCTTCCATCACGGTTTTCAGGGCGTTCGAGATCAGCAGCGTGACTTCGGCGGCCTCAGCGGCTAGCGGACCCAGCGACATTATCAACGCGAGCGCGGCGGCCTTGACGGCGTGTTTGTGCATGGCGATTCCTCCCGGTGTTCTTCTTTAAGCGTCAACGCATCTTTACCGCGGCGCGCCCGTGAAATCTTACACCGGGTGCACAATGCGTGCTTGACGGCGCTGCGCCCACAGTGGAAGCTTGCATCAAAACCGGATTTCAAAAATAAAGGGAGGATCCGCAATGAACGAACCGTTATTCAAACCGCATCGGCGTCTCGTGCTGCAGGCGGGTGTCGCCGCCGCGCTCGCGGCCGCCGCGCCTGTGCGCGCGCAGTCGGCGGAGGCGGGCGCCAGGCCGGGCGCCGTTTCGCCCGTGATGCGCACAGTCGCCGATTACATCGTCGGTGCCGCGCAGCGCGCGCTGCCCGAGGCTGCGGCCGAAGCGACGCGCCATCATCTGCTCGATACGATCGCGGCAATGATCTCGGGTTCGCGTCTCTTGCCCGGTCGCAAGGCGATTGCTTATTTAAAGCAGCTTGGCGGCACGCCGGAAGCGTGCGTGCCCGGCACGCATATCATGACGACCGTGGTCAACGCGGCACTTACCGGCGGCATGTTCGCGCATGCCGACGAAACCGACGATTCGCATGCGGTTTCGCTCACGCACCCGGGCTGCGGCATCGTGCCCGCCGCGCTCGCGATGGCGGAACGCGAGAAGGCGAGCGGCGCAGCACTCTTGCGCGCAGTCGCGCTCGGCTACGACATCGGCACGCGCATGTCGCTCGCGCTGGGCTCGTACGATTTTTCGAAGGCGGGGCATGGCACGCATACCTTCGGTCCGATGTTCGGCGCGGCGGCGGCGTGCGCATCGCTCGCGCGCCTCGATGCCGAACGCGTGCGGTTCGTTTTGTCGTACACGACGCAGCAGGCGGGCGGGCTCTCCAATTACGCGCGCGACAGCGAGCACGTCGAGAAGGCATTCCAGTTCGGCGGTCTGCCGGCGCGCAACGGTGCCGCATCCGCGACCATGGTGGCTTCGGGCATGTCGGGCATCGAAGATGCGTTTTCGGGCGAGCGCAATTTCTTTTTCGCGTTCGGCCCCAGGACCAATCCGGAGGAGCTCGTGCGCGGACTCGGCGAGACGTTCGAGGTCGTGAATACCAACATCAAGCGCTGGACGGTGGGCAGCCCGATCCAGGCGCCGCTCGACTCGCTCTTCGAATTGATGAAGGCCAACAAGTTCAAGGCCGACGACGTCGAGAAAGTCGTCGTGCGCATCTCGCAGCAGGGCAAGCGCACGGTCAACGACCGCAGCATGCCCGATATCAATCTGCAGTACATGATCGCGGTAATGCTGCTCGACGGCACCGCGAGCCTCGAGGCCGCGCACGACTTCAAGCGCATGAACGACCCGAAAGTGCTGGCACTCCGGCAGCGAGTCGAAGCGGTCGGCGACGACGAACTCGAACGCGCGCTCCCGAGCCGGCAGGCGATCGTCGAAGTCACGCTGCGCGACGGCCGCACGCTGCGCCATCACACCACGGAAGTGCGCGGCACGTCGAAGAACCCGATGACGCGCGAAGAAGTCGGCGACAAGGCGTTCGATCTTTGCGCGCCCATTCTCGGCAAGCGCCGCGCGTACGAACTGGTGAAGGCCGTGTGGAATATCGAGAAGATGGGCAACGTGCGGTCGCTGCGGCATTTGCTGCAGGCGTAGCGTCCGCAGTCCGGTTTCATTTCGTATCAGGGAGGATTGGCGATGACAGATTCACGATATTCGGCGCGGCGGCGCATGCTGCTGCAAGGCGCCGCCGCAACCGCGCTGACGGCGGCGTTTCCATTGCGCGCTCGATCCGCGGAGGGCGCCGGCGAGGCGATCTCGCCGTTAATGCGCAGGATTTCGGCTTACATCGCTGAGGCAATCCGGCACCCCTTGCCCGATGCGGTGACCGAAGCGCTCAAGCATCACACGCTCGACACGTTTGCCGCCATGATCTCCGGCACGCGACTATTGCCCGGCCAGAAGGCGCTCGAGTACGTGAAAAGACTCGGCGGCCGGCCGGAAGTTTGCGTTCCCGGCTCGCGCATCGTCACCAACGTGGTCAACGCCGCGTTCGCGGGCGCCATGCTTGCCCACTCTGACGAGACCGACGACGCGTATCCGGAAACGGGCACGCATCCGGGCGCCGTCGTCGTGCCGTCGGCGTTCGCGATCGCGGAGCGCGGCGGTCTCGGCGGCACGCCGCTCTTGCGTGCGATTGCGCTCGGCTACGACCTCTGCGAAAGAGCTTCGTTTGCGTTGGGCGGCCAGGCCTTTCGCGCAGTCGGTCTTGACACTTACGGTTACGCCACGGTGTTTGGTGCCGCTGCAGCGGCCGCGGCGCTCGCGGGCCTCGATGAAACGCAGGTGCGCTACGTGCTCTCGTACGCGGCGCAACAGGCGTCGGGCGTACCCGACTATCCGCGCGACACGCAGCACATCGAAAAGGCGTTCAACTTCGCCGGCCGCGGCGCACGCAACGGCGTGGGCGCCGTGACGATGGTCGAACTTGGCATGACGGGGATCGACGACGTCTTTTCGGGCGACAAGAATTTCTTTGCCGCTTACAAGGCGACGGCGAAACCCGACGAACTCGTGCGCGGACTCGGCGAAACCTTCGCCGTGATGAAGACGTCGATCAAGAAATGGTCGGTCGGCAATCCGGCGCAGGCGGCGCTCGATTCTCTGCAGGAATTGATCAAGGCCAACAACCTGAAGGCCGCCGACGTGGATAAAGTGATCGTCCGCCTCGATCACGCCGGCGCGAACACGGTGAACGACCGCAGCATGGCGGACATCAACATGCAGTATCTGGCGGCGGCCATGCTGCTCGACGGTACGGTGTCGTTCGCGGCCGCGCACGACATCAAGCGCATGCAGGAGCCGCGCATCATGGAACTGCGCCGCCGCGTCGAACTCTACGGTGACGACGAGCTCAATCGCGCGATGCCGGCCCGCCATGCGGTGGTCGAAATCAAATTGCGCGACGGCCGCGAACTGCGCCACAAGACCACGGAAGTACGCGGCACGCCGGCGAACCCGATGACGCGCGAGGAAGTCGGCGCCAAGGCGTTGCAGTTAATGGAGCCCGTGCTCGGCAAACAGCGCGCGGGCAAATTGATCGAAGCGGTGTGGACTCTCGAGAACGTAAAGAACGTGCGATCGCTGCGACGTTTGCTGCAGGCCTGAAGCGCGGCCACATCGCCGACGCGCGCTAGACCAGCGGATCGCGCACGTGAGACAGGGATTTGAGCCCTGTCGCCGTGCCGATCAGTACGACGCGGTCTTGAGCGGACACCGCGCCGGATTCGATCGCCTGGCGCATGCCGACGAGAGTCGTGGCGACCTCGGGGCAGATAAACACGCCTTCGGCCCGGCATATTTCCGCTTTGGCGGCGAGCGCTTCTTCATTGGTCACCGCGACCGCGGTACCGCGCGTGCGGCGCAGCAGCGCGAGTATCGCGGCACCGGAAACGGGATTCGGCGACTTCATGCCGCCGGCGAGGATGTTTATCGCGCCCCACGGCTCGCACTTTTCCCTGTTTTCGCTGAACGCCTTGGTGATCGGCGCGCAGCCTGCGTATTGCGTGATCACGAGTTTGGGATCGGGATCGGAAATCCAGCCGAGCTCGCGCAGTTCCTGGAACCCTTTATACAACGCGAGCACGCCCTGCCCGCCACCGGTAGGGAAGACGATCGCGTCGGGCAGTCGCCAGTCGAATTGCTCCGCGATTTCGAACGCGAGCGTTTTTTTGCCTTCGATGCGATAGGGTTCGCGCAGCGCCGACACGTTCAGCCACCCGTGCGATTTGCATTCGTCCGCCACGACGTTGCCGACGTTGGGCCAGTCGGGAACGAAATGCACTTCGCCGCCCGCCAGGCTGCATTGCTTGCGCGTCGATTCCTGCCCGTCGACCGGCAGAAAGCTCGTGCAGCGGATGCCCGTGCGCGCGGCATAGAGGGCCCATGCAGCGCTCGCGTTGCCGGTGCTGTTGAGCGCCAGCGCTTTGACGCCGAGTTCGCGATAGCGCGTGAAGCCGACGCTCGCGCCGCGATCCTTGAACGAACCCGACGGATTCTGGCCTTCGTCCTTCAGCCACAGTTGCTTGTGACCCAGCGAGCGCAGCTCGATGAGCGGAGTGTAGCCTTCGCCCATCGTGATCGCGGCGGCCGGATTATCGGCGGGCAACAACATCCAGTACCGCCAGATCGACGCGGGTCCGCGCCTGATTTCGTCGCGGCCGATCGCGCTCTTTATTTTGGCGAGGTCGTAGCGCGCCAGCGGGAACGAACCCGGCGGGCCCGCAAAATCCAGGGTCGTTGCGGGCCGCGCGGTTTCGCCCACTTGTATGGCAGTAAGAAAATTCATATCAATCCGAAAAATTATTAGTTACAGTCGCTTATTGCATATGGTATACGGTATACCGAATTGGGATTTTGCGCTAGAATGATTGTTTAACGCAACGTTTTTCGCTCCCGCCGCCGGCTCGATCAACCCAAGGAACCCCAATGAAATTTCTCCATTCGTCCATTAGCTTGTCGATTTTTGCATTTGCCGCCTGCATCGGCGCGAACGCCGCAGATTATCCGGACAAGCCGATCCGCATGGTGGTGCCGTGGTCGCCGGGCGGTGGTTCGGATGTGTCCGGCCGCATCATCGCGGCGAAGCTGAGCGAGGCCATGCATCAGCAGGTCGTGGTCGACAATCGTCCGGGGGCGGCGGGCAACATCGGCACGGCGCTCACTGCGCACGCCTTACCGGACGGCTACACTATATTGCTGGCTGACACGGGCTTCTCGACCGGCATCAGCCTGTACAAAGATCCCGGCTACAACCCGCTCAAGGATTTCGCGCCGGTATCGCTGGGCGCCATCACGCCCATCATTGCCGTCGTGCATCCATCGGTGCCGGCAACGACGGTCAAGGAACTTATCGCGCTCGCCAAGGCGGAACCCGGCAAACTCAATTTCGGTTCCGGCGGCACCGGCGGCAGCGTGCATCTCGCGGGGGAAATGTTCCTGCTGCGCACGGGCACGAAAATGACGCACGTTCCCTACAAGGGCAGCGGTCCGGCCGCAGTGGACTTGGCCGGCGGTCTCGTGCAAGTCATGTTTGCGACCGGGCCGTCCGTCATGCCGCTCATCAAGTCGAATCGCGTGCGTGCGATCGGTGTCGCGAGCAACACACGTTCGGTTTTCCTGCCCGACGTGCCGACGATGAAGGAAGCCGGCGTCGCCGATTTCATCGCCGACAATTGGTACGGTGTGTTAGTGCCTACTGGCACGCCGAAGCCCGTCATTGAGAGGCTGCACCTCGAAATCGCGAAGGCCGTCACGCAACAGGATGCGAAGGACCGGTTCTTCGGCGCGGGCCTCGAGTCGCGGCCCAGCACGACTCCGCTCGAGTTCGGCGCATTTGTTGCGAACGACGTGGCCCGCTGGGCGGAGGTCATCAAGCGCGCCAATATCAAGATGGAATGACCGTGATCACCCGCATACCCGCAACGCTCTATCGGGGCGGCACTTCGAAAGGGCCGCTGATCCTCGCGCGCGACCTGCCGGCCGACCGCAAGACGCTCGATGCGGTGCTGCTCGCCGCGATGGGTTCGCCGCACAAGCGGCAGATCGACGGCATCGGCGGCGCCGAAACGCTCACGAGCAAGATCGCCGTGATCTCGCAGTCCGCGCGCGCGGGCCACGACGTCGACTACCTGTTCGTGCAGGTCAACCCCGAATCCGACATCGTCGATTATTCATCGAACTGCGGGAACATGCTGTCGGCGGTCGGTCCGTTCGCGATCGAAATGGGCCTGGTCAAGGCGCAGCATCCGGAAACCCGCGTCGTCGTATTCAATATCAATACCAATTCGACGATTGAAGTCATCCTGCACACGCCCGGCGGCGAGGTCACGTACGACGGCGACGCGGCGATTGCGGGCGTGCCGGGAACGGCGGCGCCCGTCAAAGAAAATTTCGCCGGCACCGTCGGCAGCAAGACCGGCAAGCTGTTGCCGACGGGCAAGGTCAGCGAAGAGATCGACGGCATCGAAGTGACGTGCATCGACGTCGCCGTGCCGATGGTCATCGTGCCGGCTGCGGCCGTCGGCAAAACGGGATATGAATCGAAAGCGGAGCTCGATTCCGACGCCCCGTTGATCGCCCGACTCGAAAAAATCCGCGTCGAAGCGGGCAAGCGTATGGGACTTGGCGATTGCAGCAAGCTCGTGATACCGAAGCCGGTGCTGGTTGCGGCGCCGCGCGCGGGCGGCACCATCGCGTCGCGCGACTTTGTGCCGTTCAATTGCCATGCGACTTATTCCGTCACCGGCTCGATGGCGCTTGCCACCGCGTGCATCTTGCCGGGCACCGTCGCTCATCGCCTGGTGAAGCCGAAAGACGGAGGACGCCAGATAATCGGCATCGAGCATCCGGGTGGCATCCTCGAAGTCGAGGTCTTCGCGCGCCAGGCCGGCGGCAAGTTCGAGCTCGAGGAGGCCAATCTGCTGCGCACGTGCCGCAAGCTGTTTGAAGGCCATATCTGCATTCCGTCGCGCATCTGGGACGGAACCAACAAGGCGCGCGATGCCATGCAGCTCGCGCTCGCCGCATGACGAAGAGAACACGATGAAAAAAATCGGGGGAGAGAGTACGCAACTGAGCACGAAACCGAGCGCGGAGTTGCCGGCGCGCAATCACTTGTTCGAGCAGATTCACGGCATCCTGTGGGACAAGATCCGCAGCGGCGAAATCGAATCGGGCCAGCGCCTGAAAGACATCGAGTGGGCGCGCAAGTTGAACGTGAGCCGCACGCCGGTGCGCGAAGCGATGCGCAAGATGCAGCAGGAAGGCGTGCTGGTGCCGTTGGCACAGGGCGGCTACGAAGTGCGGGCGACTTCCAGAGTCGATTTGATCGAGCTTTACCGTTGCCGCGCCGCGCTGGAAGCACTCGCTGCGGATGAGGCCGCGCGTCATTTCGACGAAGAGGTCGCGGCACGGTTCGACGATCTGGTTGGCGCCGCCGACGAAGCGATCGAGCGCGGCGACCTCGATGCCGCCTTCGCGCTCAACACGCAGTTTCATGCGGCCGTTCTCGAATTGAGCGGCAACCGCCACCTCGGCGGATTGCTGGACGCGCTGCA
>CAZEAX010000034.1:0-2014 GCA_964510405.1 uncultured Streptomyces sp.
AACCGGCATAGCCGAGGGTCGCGGCGGCCAGGACCGCCAGGGACGAGGGTGAAACGAACAGTCGCCATGCAGTCATGAGGCTTTCCTTTGAATGATTTTCGGCACTGCGCGGTCAATTACGCGGGCGGCACGATTGATGTTTCATAGCGCCGCGTGTGATGTACCTTGTGTATGTGGCCGGCGCCAAGCCAGCCGCCGACTGCCGCAGTCACCAATGCAATGAAGATGCCGAGAAAGATTACAGCCATCGCCTTCGTGGTGTAGGGATCGCGCGCAGCGTGCTCCGCTCCTGCGCTACCGAGCATGAAAATCAGGCCGCTCGCGGTAACGGCAAGACCCCATACCGTAATCCCATGCAAAGTGCCCACCGTTTGATCCGCTTTGCCGTCGAACCAGCTGGCAAACATGCCGCCGACAAACAACGACACCGCCCAGGTGAGAATTATCCAGATGGCAGCGCCGGTGGCGGCCGCATCATGCGGGTCGAACCGGTCGAAGCCGGCGGCGAGTCCGCCAACATACACTAAAGAGGCCATGCCCGTAGCGACCAGCCAGCCGCCGAATATCGCACCCCAATTCATCGTCACGTGTGTGTTCGGGGTAACTATTGTGGTGCCCGTTGCATGTTCCATGATTGGCCCTTTGAACTTGCGGATCAAGAGTGTCGGTGTCGCGATGGCGGCAACGGGGACAGTGCCGGCTAGCTGCATCCCCGTAGCAGGGAAATGAGTATCAGCACGGGGAGCGGTACTCCCATCATCCAGAGGAGTATGTAACCGATACCGCCCTTCTGCCGGTTGACCCAGGTTTTGCGCAATTCCTGAAAACGTCTTGTCATGTCGGTTTCTCCTGCTTCGTTTTTCCAGGATCGATGTTAACGATTGGCTGCCCGGATGCGTGGTCGAGCGAAGAGTTTCTCAACACCATCGCTGCATAACGATATCGTTTTAAGACTACCGCGGGAATCCTTGATTGTATGTGCGATGGCGAACATAAAATTCTGACAGCCAGGGACGCGCTTGCCATAGGGAATAACAGGGGACGGGCCACGGTTTCAAATGGCGGGTTCGGATGCGGCGCATCATCAGCGGAGTCATGCTATGTTTCGCGTGACTTCGCGCAGGAGAGACCGTGTCGAGGGCGGCGGTTTTGCCATCTGCCGGACCTGCTCGCGTTACGTTGCCCTGCAGGTTGAGGCTGACGGCATTACCGCTTCGGCAAAACAGCTAACCCACCAATATCAGTTGTGTGCTTCAGGCATCACTGTCGACGGCGGATCGCTTGCAGCCATGCTGTCTTCCAGCGCCGAATCGAGCATTTCGTCGAGCCGTTCGGGATTCTGTTTCCTTGGCCCCGGCAGCGGCAACTGCGGAATGCGCGACCGGAACATGCTGTAACCGGCATAGCCGAGGGTCGCGGCGGCCAGGACCGCCAGGGACGAGGGTGAAACCAACAGTCGCAATGCAGTCATGAGAATTTCCTTGTCTTTAGTTGCCGCGGCACGGTGCCTTGAAGTCTTCTGCTGTCACGCGGATTACCTTGCTGATCGTCGTCTGACCGCCCACATCCCCAGTGACGTCTTCGATATTGTTGCCTTCCGGTTCGCCCCGATGGTCAACTACGTCCCCGGTGACGCCTTCAGGAGTGTTGCTTGTGGATTTGTCAGGCATAACACTGTCCTCCTTTTATTGTTGGGTGCTTAGGCGTGGCTCAAGTTGCTAGCGAATGGTCGCGCCCCGCCAACGTCGAATATTGAACCTGCGAGTGCCCCATCACTCTCGTGAGTGTGGCTCTCTTCCCGGGGCTTGCTCTGTCGGTTGGCGAACATAACCTGGAATAATTCTCGATTCTCACGGCGGTACCCGTTTCGGGAATGAGCATGCGAGCCGCACATCGTGTGTGTTATAGCGCACAGATCGCCGCCTGGTTCGGGCGTACGCTTTAATGATGCTGATGAACCGTCAAAGGAAATGGAAATGAAAAGCACCGCACTCCGCAGTCGGAATCTATGCCC
>CAZEAX010000034.1:2024-19522 GCA_964510405.1 uncultured Streptomyces sp.
GTGGCGTGAGGCCGAATACGCCGCACGAAAGATCAACGCGGACGATACATGTGACGATCGTGTCAGCGAGAATATTTTCGATGTCGAGGACGAGCGGGCGGAGGTCGATATCATTGTCCGGGCGATGATTCAAGACGGAAACTGACTCAAAGGTCGAGTTGCGATTTCTGTCGACGAAGTATCTGTCGTGGCGTTCACAGTTATCGTAGGGGTGCTCCCTGACTCTGCCGTGCGGGCCCACCGTATTGGACTGCGCGGCACAATTGAAAACCGGTACACAAGGAAAAGAAATGGCTAACAGCGACGCGCGGAACGGTAACGTCGATACTGAGGCCCGGCCAAAGGCCGAACTTTCGGTCAGCATCGAGCAGCAGCCTGTGCCGAAATTGCCTCACGAACACGACGAGTCAGTGGAAAGTCAGATAGGCGGACCGAAGCCGGCCACGGCGAATTCAAATTCGGCACCTGGCATTAAGTCGAGAGAAAAGAACAGGGAAGACTAGCCTCGCTGCCGGGCCGAGGAAAGCATGCACATGAACGATGCAATTTCCATAGCTCGAGCCAGTTACGAGGCTTACGTGCACAAAGACCGAGCCGCGATTGAGTCGTTGATCGACGACGACTTTCACTTCACGAGCCCACTCGACAATCGGATCGATCGCAGGAGCTACTTCGAACGTTGCTGGCCGAACAGTCAACGGATCGGCAATTTTCAATTCATCAACCTCGTGCAGCATGGGGAAAAAGTGTTTGTCACCTATGACGGCACGAACGTCAATGGTGGCCGTTTCCGCAATGCGGAGATCCTCACAGTGCGAAATCGGAGGATTGTTGAGGCCGAGGTGTACTTTGGCTGGTCCATTCCTCATCCGGCACCGACGGGTGGGTTCAAGAATCCGATCGCCGTTTAGCTGCCAGGGACTGAATGGCTGCATTAGCGTACTATCTGCGCTCGACTCACAAGAAAAGTCCGCATCCGAATGTCCAAAGACGTCAAAGTGACATTGCAGCGCGCTGTCGTCGCCGCCGTGCAGCTGCCGGCGGTGAGCGACGAAGAGCTTGAGTCATCGTTGAACGAACTGCGTGAATTGGCCAAGACGCTGGGCTTCGAGGTGGTGGCCACGTTCACGCAAAAGCGCGCCAGTTTCGATGCGGGGGCCTACCTCGGCACCGGCAAGCGCGAAGAGATACGGCGCTTTGTGCAGGGCGAGGCGGACGAATCCGGCGATGCAGCGGAGGGGGCGCCTGCCGCTGCAAAGCGAGCGGCGAACAATGCCGAACGACGCGTCGCCCGCCACGGCGCGGTCGCCGCGCGTGAAGCAGCAAAGTCGCTCGCCGGCACCGACGCCCGCCGCGCGGCTTTCGTGCTGGTGGACCACGACATATCGCCCTCGCAGGCGCGCAACCTCGAAAACGAAATCGGCTGCGACGTCATGGACCGCACCATGGTCATTCTCGAAATCTTTCACCGCCACGCGCGCTCCAACGCGGCGCGCGCGCAGGTCGAGATCGCGCGGCTGCGTTATCTCGCGCCGCGCTTGCGCGAGGCGGCCAAGCTGGCCGGGCCGCAAGGGCGCCAACGCAGCGGCGTCGGCGGCCGCGGGGCCGGCGAAGGTGCCGGCGAAGCGGACCGCCGCAAAATCCGCGACCGCATCGCCGAGTTGCAGGAGGAAATCGTCGCGCTCGATCTCGAACGCAAAACCCAACGGGCGCGGCGCCAGGAGGGCAGGGGCCTCGCGCGTGTGGCGCTGATCGGCTACACGAACGCGGGCAAGTCGACGCTGATGCGCGCGCTTACGCGGAGCGAGGTGCTGGTCGCCAACAAGCTGTTCGCAACGCTCGACACTACCGTGCGCACACTGGTGCCCGAGGGCGTGCCGCGCGTGCTGGTGAGCGACACGGTGGGATTCATCAAGAACCTGCCGCACGATCTGGTCGCCTCGTTCAAGTCGACGCTCGAAGAAGCCGTCGAGGCGTCGTTGCTGCTCCACGTGATCGACGCCAGCGACCCCGGTTTTGAGCGTCAGATCGAGGTGACGGAGAAGGTGCTGGAAGAAATCGAGGCGGACAAGGTGCCGCGCTTGCGCGTGTTCAACAAGATCGACCGGGTCGGCGATGCCAGGGCGCAGGCCGCGCGCGCAAAGGCGTTGCGCGCGCAATTCCCCAGGTGCATCGTGATGAGCGCCGTTGACAAGGACGACGTGGCCAAACTGCAGAAGGCGATCCGCGCGTTTTTTGGCCGGCGCCTGGTCAAGGCCGAGTTGTTCCTGCCATGGTCGGCACAGCAGCTGCGCGGCGAATTGTTCGCGGTTTGCCAGGTGCTGGAGGAGCGCGCCGACACGGAAGGCGCGCACTTCAGCGTGCGTGGCGAGCGCAAGGACCTCGATGTTTTGCGCGAGCGCATCGGCCAGGCGCAAGGCATTAGGTAAGCGCGAGAGGTGCATCAGTCGCGCGCTCAAGGCTTCACCAGCGAAGATTTTACCGCACATCGTGGATTGACCGCCTGCCGGCCCGGCAATATAGTTGCCGATCACGAAAAAGCCGGTCTGAACTTCCCATTTCTTTTCGTCAACGTCCATTTCAAGGAGCCAACTGTGAGCGCATTTGACACGCAACTGCAAAAGATCAAGAACGACAAGGGTTTTATCGCCGCCCTGGACCAGAGCGGCGGCAGCACGCCCAAGGCGCTCAAGCTCTACGGCGTCAATGAAGATGCCTGGACGAACGAAGAGGGGATGTACGACGTAGTGCACCAGATGCGCACCCGCATCATGACGAGCCCGGCATTCAGCGGCAAGCGCCTGATCGGCGCGATTCTGTTCGAGAACACGATGGACCGCGACGTCGCAGGCAAGCCGACGCCGACGTACCTGTGGGAAGTGAAGGGCGTGGTGCCGTTCCTCAAGATCGACAAGGGCCTCGCCGACGAGAAAGACGGCGTGCAGCTCATGAAACCGAACCCCGGCCTCGATGCGTTGCTGAAGAAGGCGAAATCCAAAAACGTGTTCGGCACCAAGATGCGCTCAGTGATAAAACAGGCGAACCCCGCGGGCATCGACGCCGTGGTCAAGCAGCAGTTCGAGGTCGCCAGGCAAATTATCGCCGCGGATTTGATGCCGATTATCGAGCCCGAGGTCGACATCAAGACGCCGAACAAAGACAAGGCCGAAGATCTCCTGAAGGCATCGCTCCTGAAAGAGCTTAACGGGCTGAAGCCGGATCAAATGGTAATGCTGAAGCTCACGATTCCCGACAAAGACAATCTCTACGCCGACCTCATCAAGCACAAGAACGTCCTGCGCGTGGTCGCGCTCTCGGGCGGGTATTCGCGCGACGAATCGAACAAGCGCCTCGCGCGCAATAACGGCATGACCGCGAGTTTCTCGCGCGCGCTGTCCGAAGGGCTCACCGCGCAGCAATCCGATGAGCAATTCAACGCGGCACTCGATGCATCGATTGAAAGTATCTATCGCGCGTCGATCACCTGAAGGAACTGTGTCTATTCAACGTGCGCGGCTTTTTCTCGGACCGATCGCAAAAGACGCGCTATCGCATCATATTCGCGTTAGCGCGCGAGCGGTTCGGCGACGGTAGGTTCTCGGCGGCAATGCTGTTGTGGGCATAGTATTGGCATCGTGAGCGAAGTCCGTGGCTGCCATCTGTATACGGCACGGATTTTCGCCTCATCGCATTTAACAAGACGCGAACCAAAAGAATTAAAAGCGATAAACGGGAGGAGACCCAGATGAAATCGTTTCGGCGGGCGATGGTTGCTGGCGCGACGGTGTGCGCCGTGGTAGGCGGCATGATCTTGGCAAGCTGCTCGAGCACCGGGCAGGACGGCATGGCGCAGTGGGCCGATCCGGAAAATCCGAGCGACCAGTTGGTGACCGGCCCGTATCGCGTCGATCCGGCCTGGCCCAAACCGCTGGCCGAATCGTTTCCGGAAGAAAAGGGCTGGACGTGGGGCGCGGTGCAGGGCGTGTTCGTGCAGAACCCGGACCGCATCTTCGTGGTGATGCGCGGCGAACTGCCGGATTTGACGAACGCGAAGAAAAAAGTCGTCGAGATCGAAACCGCGCACGGCACCACAGCGCGCGTCGAAGTGCCGGGCCGCGGCATGTATGCGCGCAATGCTTCAGTGGGCGCATATTCGAGCCCGGGCGAGGCCACCGACGCCTACATGGGCGAAGAAAATAAAGACTACCGCTGGAAGCACATCATCACCGTCTACGACAGCAAGGGTAATGTGAAAGAGGCGTGGACGCAGTGGACGATCTGTTCAGGCCGGCGAATCCGAAAGTGCTGTCGCAGGGCCGCGTGCACAAAATCCTGATCAGCCCCTACGATCCGGAAAAACGCGTGTGGGCGATCGACGACGGCCACCAGGTCATCCGCATCTTCAGCAACGACGGCAAGAAGCTGCTGCAGACCATCGGCACGCTGGACACCACCACGGAGCGCAACGCCAAGATGACCGGCAACACCGGTAAGCCTTCGCTGACCAGGAAGAGCGGTCCTGCCCACCTGACCTTCGGCCGCCAGACCGACATCGCGTGGCTGCCGGACGGCACGTTCTTCGTCACCGACGGCTACGAGGAAACGCGCGTCGTCAAATTCGACAAGGACGGCAAGTTCCTGATGGCGTGGGGCGAGCGCGGCGAGAACGGCAAGGAGACGCGGCCGAACTATTTCAACACCGTGCACGGCATTGCGATCGACGATCAGCGCCGCATCTACGTCAACGATCGCGGCAACCGTCGCATCCAGGTCTTCGACGAATTCGGCAAGTTCTTGAGCCAGTGGAACCTCGGCGACGGCCCCACCGCGACGTACCACATCTGGATGTCCGCCGACCAGCACTTGTGGATGTCCGACGGCCACGGCAACTTCAAGTTCTACAAGTACGACCTCAACGGCAAGCGGCTCTATTCGTGGGGCACGATGATGCCGGAGGCCGGAGGCCTGTGGGGCACGCATCAGTTCGGCGTCGACCAGAACAACAACCTCTACATCGCAGACGTGTGGGGCGGCCGGCCGCAGAAGTTCGTCCCGCGCAAAGGCGCCGACCCGGCATTGCTGGTCGGCCAGCCGGTGCGCGCGGCGTGGAATAATTGACGCTGCCGCGCACGTTCTTTCCGGGAGGATCCATGAAATCAGGCAAGTGTCCCAAATGCGGTTCCGGCGAGATCTATCGCGGGCGCGCGCATAACCAGCGAAGCGCGCTGAATATTTCAGCATTCAAAAACGCGCGGCTGGAAGATTTCGTGTGCGCCGGTTGCGGGTTTGTCGAAAGTTACATCATCGACAAGGCGAAGCTCGACGACGTCAGGCGATCATGGACGCGGGTCGCGCAGGAAAAGCAGGGCCGGCCTTAATGCGGGCGGACATCACAAAAATCTTTCAAGGGAGACAATCATGATGAAGCTTTTCGTCGCCATGGCGGTTTTCGCCGTTACGAACTGCGCCGTCGCGCAGGACCGGCTGCCGCGAATTCCGGACGACAAATTGACCGCCGAACAGAAGCAGGCGATCGCGGAAATCATGGCCACCCCGCGCAAGGCGTTCATCGGGCCGTTCGTGCCGATGGTGCGCAGCCCGGGGCTCACGCTTACCGTGCAGAAAGTCGGGGAGTACATCCGCTATAACACCAAGCTCGACCGGCGGCTCGGCGAAATGGCGGCGCTGATGGCGGCGCGGAACTGGACGCAGCAATACGAGTGGCACGGTCATTATCCGCAGGCGATCAAGGCGGGGCTCAAAGAGAGCATCGTCGAGGCAATCGCGGAGGGCAGGCGGCCCGCGGGAATGGCCGAGGACGAAGAGATCCTCTACGATTTCCTGATGGAGCTGTTCGCGAACAAAGGCGTCAGCGATGCGACGTACGCGAAGACGCTGGCGAAATTCGGCGAGGAGCTGCTGGTCGACATTTGCGGCAACGTCGGTTACTACACGATGCTCGCGATGCTCATGAACGTCGCCCGCACGCCCGTTCCGGAAGGTGCGCCGCCGCTCCTCGTGCCGTTGCCGCGCTAGGGAAACGGGCCGGCGTAATTCCGGATTTCATGCGGTGCCCGCTTGCGGGCGGGAAAGTTACACTGAGCCCGTTTAATTGTCGTTTGCGATTGCCGCAGGGGAAGACACTATGCGCTGGAACCACTGGATACCGGCTGCGCTCATCGGGCTGGTTCTCGGGGGCTGTGCGACTGCCTACACGCCGCCCGCTGCATTGCAACGAACACTCGCACCGGGCGGAAAACTGCGTGTCGGCGTTTATCTGGGAGCACCTTCTTCCGCCATTCGTGACGATAAGACCGGCGAATTGACCGGCGTTGCGCATGACCTTGGAAAGGAATTGGCACGGCGGCTCGACGTGCCGTTCGAGCCGGTGCCCTACCGGCGCAGCGCCGAGGTGATCGCTGCCTTGAAGACCGGCGACATCGACGTGGCGTTCGTGACATTCACCGCGGACCGCGCGAAGGAGATCGATTTCTCGTCACCCTACCTGCAAATCGAAAAGGGAATTCTCGTTCCGGGAGATTCTCCTGTGAAGACGCCGGCCGATATCGACCGGCCCGGAATGCGCGTCGCCGTGCTGGGCGGAGGCACCGCGGATTCCACGCTGTCGCGCGAATTCAGGAACGCCGCGATTACCCGCGCGCTCAGCGTCGATGGCGGCCTCGACCTGCTGCGCGCAGGGAGCGTGGACGCCTTTTGTGCGCAGAAAACGGTCTTGTTCGAAATGTCGAGACAGCTCGCGCGATCGCGCGTGCTCGACGGCCGGCTCGGCATCGAACTGCACGCCATCGGCATTCCGAAGGGACGCAATGCCGGGAAAGACTTCATACAGGCGTTCGCAGTGGATGCCGGGAACAGCGGCCTGGTGAGCGCGCTCATAGAAAAAGCCGGATTGCGCGGCGCTTCCGTGTACAAAGATTGAGTCGATATGGCCGAAGGCCGAAGGAGAGTCCGTGATTGAGGTTGCGATCAAACCGCATCGGGCGCTGATCTTCGCGCTGGCGGCATTCGTGGGGCACTTGCCGGGGGCATCGCCGGCCCAGAGTTACCCGGCCAAAACCGTGCGCATGGTGGTTCCATTTGCACCGGCCGGCGGCACCGATGTGATCGCGCGGCGCCTTGCCGCGGACATGACCGAGTCGCTGAAACGGCAGGTCGTCGTGGATAACCGTGCAGGCGCCAACGGCATCATCGGGTCGGAAATCGTTGCGCGCGCTCCGGCCGACGGCTACACGCTGCTGTTCGTGTCCAGTCCTCACGCGGTGAACCCGAGCCTGTACGCAAAATTGCCGTACGACACGTTGCGCGATTTTGCGCCGATCGCAATGGTCGCATCGTCGCCGTATATTCTGGTGATCCATCCTGCGCTGCCGGTTCGTAACGTGAAGGAATTCATCGCTCTTGCCAAATCGCGGCCGGACCAGATCAACTATGCGTCCGGCGGCAGCGGCAGTTCAGCGCATCTCGCCACCGAGCTCTTCAACCAGATGGCGGGAGTGAAACTGCGTGAAATTCCGTTCAAAGGCGCGGGCCCTGCTTTGATCGCGACGCTGTCCGGTGAAGTCGCGGTCGATTTCGGCAACGCGTTGACAGTCAAGCCGCATATGCAGGCTGGGCGGTTGCGGGCGTTGGGCATTGCCAGCCCCAAGCGTTCGGAGTCCTTCCCCGATCTGCCCACGATCGCCGAGGCCGGCGTGCCGGGCTATCGCGCGGATGCCATGCTCGGATTTCTTGCGCCGGCGAACACGCCGCGGATTATCATCGATTTTCTCAACGCCGAAGCGCACAAGGCGATGCGCCGGCCGGATACGGTGGAAGCGATGCGCGGCATGGCCGTGGACATCGAGCTCAGCACGCCGGAAGAATTCGGGCGTCTGATCGAATCCGAGATGCAGCGCTGGGGCAAACTCGTGCGCGCGCTGAATCTCAAGGCGGAGTAGGTCCGCAAATTGACAATGGATGATGGACAACGAAAGGCGACAAGAGCGCCGACGTGTTCGTGTGATTTTCATTGTCAATTTTCAATTGTCCATTGTCCATTCAATTCTTCTGCGCCTCGCGCAACACGCTGTCGTCGATGATCCTTGCCAGCGCCTCGCGCACGCGCGGCGCGCGGCCCTGAATCTTCGCGATCCACGCGTCCTGCCGCGTAAACACATCCAGCAGATCGGGTGCGAGCGTGCCCGGGTAGTGGAAACGCGGCCATGCGCCGCTGACGGTGTCGATATCGAGCCCCGCGGTCTGCGCAACGAGCTTCCAGCCGCATTGCGGATCGTTTTTCAAACGCTGCGCCGCCGCGATCAATGCGCGCACAAAAGCCACTATCCTTTTTCGCAATTCCGGATCGTCAAGATTGGCCTGTGTGGTGGAGAGATTGAATTTCTCCGTGTAGACCGCGGGATCGGAGAACTCGATCGCATCGGCGCCCAGCGCAACCTTCGCGCGTTGCGGTTGCGGTTCCCACAGCGCGGCGGCATCGATCTTGCCGGTGCGCAACGCCTCGGGCACGAGGCTCAGCGGCGCCTCGGTATGCGCCATGAACGGCACGAGGGTCACGTCGTCCGATGTGAGGCCGGCGGTGCGCAGCATGCAGTCGAGGAAATACGCGCCCGACGAATCGATCTGCGTTGCCACGCGTTTGCCGCGCAGATCGGCCGGCGTTGCGATGCCTGCAGAGCGGCGCGCCACGATGCGGTAAGGGCACTCGGCGACGGTGAAAATGACGCGCAGGTCGGGGCCGGCGACGGAGCCGCGCAGCGTCTGCGTTTCGGAATTCGTCGCGAGGTCGGCCTGGCCGGCCGAGTTGAGGCTGGCGAGATCGCTGGCTTTGCCCCACAGCGCCATCACGCTGCCATGCTCGATCAGGGTCTTGCCGGCGTAGATGTCCTTGGCCGCCAGCAGGACCGGCGCCATTTCGAGCAGGGACAGATTTCCGTAGATGCGCAGCGTATCCGACGCGTTCGCGCCTGCTGAAGTCATAACAACGTCCCGATATTCAAAGGCAGTAACTTATACGTAGCGGCATGCGTTCGGTCAATTCCCACAGCATCGCGCGGCGCCCGCTTTCGGGTGGACAAGCGGGCCGGCCGTGTCGGCAGTTATACGCGCGCGGCCTATTCGAGCGGCTCCAGCTTGACGATCGATGCGCCGTGGTTGCTGCCGACCCAGAAGGTTACCGGAGTCGTCGTGTTGTCCACGTACACGCGGCGTATGTTGGTCGAACGCGGCAGCAGATACTCGATGACCCGCCCGCTGCGCGTATCGACGCGCGCGATGCGGTCGTTTGCCATGCCGCCTGCCCATGCTTCGCCATTTTTGTCGAGCACGGCATCGTACGGCATCGACCACGGCGTCGTCAGCGGCCATTCCTGGATCGCTTCGGTTTTCGGATCGAATACGCCGATTTTGTTGCCGCGATGTTCGGCGAACCAGAAGCGGTCCTGGTCGTCGGCGCGGCCGCGCCGTGGATTCGAGTTCGGCGTCGGCGTCTTGTAGAGCTTGATCGCGCCGGTCGCGGCATCGATCTTGCCGACGTGCTCGTAGTTGAAATCCGTGATGTAGACGTTGTTTTTCGAATCGGTTGCGAGGTCGTAGAGATTGTGCGGCCGGCCTTTGGGCGCGTCTTTCCACGGTTCGAACGTTTCCCATTTGCCGGTCGCCGGGTCGAAGCGATGCAAGCCCGCGATGCCGTTGCTTTCCATCCAGATTTTGCCGTCCGCCGGATGCGCGGGCATGATCATGTTGATTTGCGTCACGTCGGTGTTGATTTCGGGCGGCAGCGTCCACACCTGGAATTTCTCGGCTTTGCGGTCGAACTTGGCGAACGACGCCTGGTACATCATGCCGAGCCACAGGTTGCCGTCGCGGTCGACTTCCAGGTCAAGATTGCCGGTCGGAAACTTGGGCTTGATCTGCGGCACCGGAAACTCGGTGACCTTGCCGCTCTTCGGATCGAGCCTGCCGATAAACTGTTCGCCGAAACTCGAAAACCACGCGTTGCCGTCGGGATCGAGCACGACGTCGTGCGGCGACACGGTCGGCCGCGGCAGATCGTATTCGGTGATTACGACGCGCGTGGCCGCGCCGCTGGGACGCGGATTGGTTTTCAACTCGTAGTCCCATTTCTTGCCGCGGCTCAGATTGACCGTGCTCAGGAATTCGGCGGTTTTCCGCACGACTTCCGGATTGGGTTTGCGCACGAGTTCGACGCGCACCTGCGGATGTATCGGCATGCTCATCGGCGCGTAGTTCGCCATGCGCGGCAGCACCTGGGTGAATTCCTCGGCGGTGTGCGTGGAATGCACAATGCGCTGCATGGTGTGGCAGCTGACGCAGCTCAGGAACGCGCTTTTCTGCTCCTCGGTCCCCGGCATGCTCGCGAGCCATTCCGAGTTCGTCAACTGCAGAGCGAGGTTTTTGGTCGTGCGCAATCGCAGGTTGGCCACGGCCGTTTTGCCGGCGCCGACGGTGGCTTTTATCTTGCCGCCGGTTTCATAGCCCGCGGCGCGGACGGTGATGTCGTACTTACCCGGTTCGAGCTTCCCGCGCGGGAAGCCGTAGCGGCCGTCGGCGTCGCTGACGACGGTAATGGTGATAGTCGAGCCGGCTTTTCTGGCGCTGACCAGCACGCCTTCCATCGCGCCTTCCTTGGCCGATGTGACCTTGCCCGTCAAGGCGACGTCGGACGCAGCCGCGGCGACGGCGTGGTGTAAAGCCTGCGCGCCGGCGGTCGCGACCCCCGCGACCAGCGCAACGATAAAACGTTTGGTTTTCATGAGAGATCCTCCCTTACGGTTCCGATTAGGTCCAGGTGCGCTCTGCGGCGCATTCTTACCAGGAATTGCAGCGGCGATGATAGCCTTTTTTCGGGTGCCGTTGCATTTTGGGGCGGTTTTGCCGACTGCCGTACCTGCTCGTGTTGCGCGGCCCCGCAGATCAAGCCGATCGGGGAAGCGTTGCTGACGATTCGTTCTTAAACGAATTATTCAGCGCTCGCCCCGGAGGCTTTGACCACCTTGGCCCACAACGCAATCTGCGCGCGATTGAATTGATCCATGCCTTCCGGCGTCGTGCTCACCACTTCGGCACCGAGGCTGGAAATGCGCTCTTTAACATCGGGCGCGGAGAGCATGCGCACCATCTCGCCGTTCAATTTCATGATGACGTCTTTGGAGGTCGCCGCAGGCGCCACCACGCCGAACCACCCGATAGCCTCGAAGCCCGGCACGCCGGACTCCGCCATCGTTGGGACTGACGGCAGAGCACTCGCGCGCTTCGCGCTGGTGACCGCCAGCGCCTTGATGCGGCCCGATTTCACAAAGGGGCTCGCCACTACGATGTTTTCGAAGCTCAGCGCGATTTGTCCGCCGATTACGTCGGCGATCGCCTGAGCGCTGCCCTTGAAGGGTACGTGCTGCATATCGATGCCGGTAAGCATTTTCAGCATTTCGCCGGATAGATGGTTCGGTGTGCCGCTGCCGGGCGACGAAAAAGTCAGTTGGCCGGGCCGTGCTTTCGCCAGCGCCACCAGCTGACGCGCGTTGCTGACCGGCATCGAGGGATGCACCGACAGCACGTAACACGTGGTGGCCATCAGCGAAATCGACGCAAAATCCCTGACGGGATCGAACGAAAGTTTCGCATAGAGACTGGGCGCCACTGAATTGGGCGCGGTGGTGGCCAGCAACAGCGTGAGGCCGTCGGGTGCGGCTTTGGCAACCTGCTCGGTGCCGATCAGGCCGCCCGCGCCGGGCCGGTTATCCACGACGAATTGCTGCCCGAAGCTCTCGGAAAACTTCTGACTCGCGATGCGCGCCATCAGATCGGCGGTGCCCCCGGCCGTCCACGGCACCACCATGCGCGCGGCGCGCGAGGGGTAGTTCTGGGCAAACGCGCAAGTGGATGCGGCACACAGCAAAGCGGCGATCGGGACACGCAGTGCGGACATGACTTCTCCTCCCGGTTATACGGCATTCTACCGGTCTAAATGGCGAGCGGCGTCGCCTGCCGGTATGATTGAACGATTGCATGCATGATTGCAAGACTTGGTCCCGCTCATCAGTTGCAATTGGAAAGGTTGGTTTACATGCCGTTCTTCAAATCTCTGCCTGACGACGCCGGTCCTCCCAGCGTCTTCACGAAATACCCCGAGATCTACGGGCCGTGGTCGAAGATGAGTCAGGCGCTGATGAACGGCGCATCGCCTTTGAGTCAGGGCGAACGGGAGCTGATCCTCGCCTATGCGGCGGGCGTGGCCGGCTGCAAATTTGTCTACATCGCTCATTCCGAAGCCGCCTATGCGTGGGGCATCGAGAACGGCGTTATCGATCGCCTGCTGGAAAATCCGGGCACCGCGCCCGTGGAAGCACGCTTGAAGCCGTTGCTGGCGTACGTGCGCAAGTTGGCGTTGACGCCGGGCGAGATGTCGCAGGCGGATGCCGATGCGGTGTTCGCAGCGGGCTGGAACGAGCAGGCGCTGCACGACGCCATCGCGGTGACGGCGCGCGCGGCTTTCATGCAGCGCCTGGTCGAAGGGCACGGCTTCACGCCGATGACTCGCGCAGCCGCAGTCAAGCGTGCCAAGAGCCGCGTCGAGCGCGGTTATGTCAACCTTTATCCGGCGTTTCGGGAAGACAAGTAGCGCCGGTTAAACAGTTGAACAAGGATTCCACGCGTCGCATAAGAAGATAAGCCGCATCTGTACCGGTGACGACGGCCTCCGGCACTTCGAGGACCTGGTGGGGGCCCGGGCTCGGAAATTATTTGCGAGGGAGCGAAAAGCGGGAGAAGAAGCGCCAGATTTCAGTGTTCGCGTCGATAACGCGCGTTGCCGGTCCCAGCAATTTCTCGAAGGAAGGTTGGGCGCCCGGCCAGCCGTGTCCGGCACCGGCCAGTTTCCATAACGCCACTTCGGCGCCGTCACGACAGTGCCCGTACACGAGCAGCCGCGCGGTTTGGCCGGCGGCTTCCTTAAATTGCTTCTCTTCCGGAGTCGCCGAACATCCATCGTTCCGCACCCACGCCGACAGCATTTCATCGACGGGCTGGTGAAGAACGCGCTTGTTCGTAAACGGAAACGGCGGGCCGAGTCCGCCGCGGTAAAGCGCGCGCGGGTCGTCTACGCTGTGAATGTGCAGTATCGGCACGGCTCTCCCGGAACGGAGAGCGGGAACATGAACGCCGGCGACCGCGGCGACCGCGGCGATTGTGTCCGGCAACTCCTCGCCTAGACGATGGGCCATCATGCCGCCGTTGGAGTGGCCCGTAACGTAGATGCGCCGTAAATCGATGCTGGCCCGTTTGGAGAGATCGTCGATGAGCGCGGATATAAATCCGACGTCGTCTATTTTGTGGTCCATTGCATACGAACAGCAATTGCCGGCATTCCATGTCAGCAGGCGGTTGCCCAGTGTGCCGCTGCCGTTCGGGTAGACGGCGATGTAGCCATCGCGATCCGCTGCGGCATCCAGGCCGGCGCTTTGCCGATGCTGCTGCGCATTGCCACCGCCCCCGTGCAGGCTCAACACGACGGGCAGCGGCCCCGCAATCGCCTGGTGCGGCACGTGAACCAGGTAATTTCGAATTTTGCTGGCTACAGTCAATTCAAACTGAAAATCTCCGGGCGGAAGCGCTGCCGCCCAAACCGATGAAGAGGCGACGAGCGCGAAGAAATATCCTGTCAGACGCCGACCGAACTTGGTCATAGAGGACTACGAGCTCTGCTTCGCGTCGGTCGTAGATGACCACCGCGAAGCGGCGAATCGACGCGGCGCCCCACAGGCAGAGTCAGCTTTTCCAGTTCCGCGAAGTCACGTAATCGCGATTGATATCCACGACCTTTTGCGTGCCGCAATTGCCCATCACCAGTTTGAGTTCGCCTTGCAGGATTTCCAGCACGCGGTTGACTCCCGCCTCGCCGAATGCCCCCAGGCCCCACAGCATCGGCCGGCCGATGCCCACGGCAGTGGCGCCCAGCGCCAGCGCCTTGAACACGTCGGTGCCGCGCCGCACGCCGCCGTCGAGAAAAACCGGAATCTTGTTACCGACCGCGGCCACCACTTCCGGCAGGGCCTCGATGGTGCCGCGCCCGGTTTCCGTGGAACGGCCGCCGTGATTCGACACCAGGATTCCGTCGAGGCCGTATTCGAGGCACAGCTTCGCATCCTCGTGCGTGTCGATGCCCTTGAGTATGAATTTGCCTTTCCAGTAATCGCGCACGCGTGCGACGAATTTCCAGTCCATCGCCGGATCGGAACTGCGCAACCCCGTGAAGTCGATGCCGTCCTGCATCGGGCGGTGGCGGTTGGCATCGGGCCCGCCCTTGTGACACGCTTCGCACTGCTGCAAGTCTTTGGGGCGCATGCGCAGATAAGTTTCGCTGAAACGCCCCGTCGTGTTGTCGCAGGTGAGCGCGAGCACCGTCACGCCGTTGGCCTGAAAGCGCTTCATCAGCGCGACACTCGCGTCCCACGAGTTGGGCGCGTAGAACTGCTGCCACACCGGGTGGCCCAGCGCTTGCGTAACCTCTTCGATCGAGCGGCCAGTCGAAGTGGACAGCATCTGCGGCGCACCGCGCGCCCGCGCCGCGCGCGCTACACCCGGCTCGGCATCCGGATGCATGGAACCCTGCCCGCCCGTGGGGCAGGTAAAGATCGGCGCGTTGTAAGTGGCGCCGAACAGGTTCACGCGCATATCCACCTTGGTGGCGTCGCGCAAACGACGCGGGCGCAACTGCAGATTCCGGAAACCCTCGCGATTCGCCAACAGCGTGGCATCGTCATCCGTGCCGCTCGACATGTACGCCCAGTGACCCTGCTGGACTTTGGTGCGCGCCGTCGCCTCCATATCGAACACCGTCAGCGCATCTTTCGGGTTCTCGACGACGCTCATGCGGTCGCGCATGATGCTGGCGAAGCTGCTCGACTTGATGTC
Organism: uncultured Streptomyces sp.; assembly: GCA_964510405.1. GTDB lineage: Bacteria > Pseudomonadota > Gammaproteobacteria > Burkholderiales > SG8-41 > PALSA-1004. The sequence goes on from CAZEAX010000034.1 coordinate 16,974, forward strand.
TTGCGCCAGCACGTCGTTCCCCAGAAAAGCGGCCATGCCGCCTGCCGATGCGATATAAGGGCTGGCCGCCAGATACTTGAGAAATTCGCGGCGGGCAACGATAGTAGTCTTGTCGGTCATGATTCTCCCCCTGTGGTAGAGACAGCCTTGTCCTGGCAGGCTTGATCGTTATTGGAATTTGAATCGGGTCGCGAGTTCTATTGTGCGCCTGATCGCGCCGCTTAGCCAAATGGCATAAACGCGCAACGCCCGCAGCGGCATGGCGCAGGCGCCGCCCATCAGCATCGCCCGTTCACTGCGGCTCAGGGCGCGATGTCGATATTCGCCGACCGGATCACGGCCGCCCACCTCGCACGCTCCGCGAGAGTGAATGCGGAAAATTCCGCCGGAGTGCTGCCCACCGGCTCGACGCCGGTATTGACCAGATGCGCGTGTATATCGGGCCGGGCCAATCCATTCACCACTTCGCGTTGCAGTTGATCCACGGTGGCCGGCGGCGTGCCCTGCGGCGCCATCAGTCCGTACCAGATGTTGACGACCAGATTCAACCCGGCTTCGCCCGCGGTCGGCACGTCGGGCAGTTCCGCGGAGCGGCGCGTGCTCATGATGGCAAGCACGCGGATGCGTCCGGCTTTGACTTGCGGCAATACGCTGACCGAACTCGGAAACATGACCTGCACGCGCCCCGCCTGCAGGTCGATCGCGGCATGCGCGGTCCCCTTGAACGGAACGTGCAACATCTTGACGCCGGTGGTTTGACTAAAGAGCTCGCCGGCGAGATGCAGCGGACTGCCGATGCCGCCCGACCCGTAACTCAGCTCATCCGGATGCTTGCGGGCGAGAGCTACCAAGTCATTCAACGAACGGGCGGGCAGCGCTGGATGCACGGCCACGATGATCGGCGTGGTGCCCAGCAAAGAGACGGCGGAAAAATCCTTGACGGGGTCGTACGGCGGATTACGGTGAAGCAGGGAAGTTACGACGTAACTCGCCGTGGCAACGAGCAGCGTGTATCCGTCCGGCTTCGATTTCGCCACGAAATTCGCGGCGGCGATATTCGGCTGCCGGCTTTCGACGAAAAACTGCGCGCCCAGCGAACGCGTGAACTGATCCGCAAACAGTCTCGCCATGACGTCGGTGCCGCCGCCGGGCGAACTCAGCACTATCTTCACCGGTTTCACCGGATACGATTGCGCCAGAGCCTGCCCGCCGGCAAGCGTCAAGGCGGCGGCGAACGCCACACCGGGCCGGGTCCTCAACCTTGCCTCGTACAAGACAGGGTCAACAAGACAGGGTCAGGCTCACGCTCACTTGCCGCGCGGCCGCCATTTCCCCGATTCGACGAGCGCAAACAAGTCTTCGACCAGCCGGTGCATCGCGTCCGGTTCTTCCAGATTCACCAGATGGCCGGTTGCGGGTACAACCGAAAGCTGCACCGCCGGGCTGACCTGCTTCATGAAAAGCCCCGATTCGATAGCGCCGGGGTCTTCGTCGCCGACGATCACCAGCGAGGGCACTTTCATCGCCCGCAACGCGCGCTCCATGCTGAAGAGCGAAGCCCGGCGCCCCTGCACGCGGCGCGTGATGTTGGCGCAACCCTGCGCCGAGTGCTGCATGAAGCGCCGGCAGAAGTCGTCGAACGCCCGCGGATTCTTGCTTTTCAACCGGATGCGATTTTCGGCTTTGCGCAGTCCCTTCAACACGACGGCGAGCCCGCCTTCCTCGTACAGTCGCGCGCGCGCCCCGGTCTGGCGCAGGAAGACGGCCCGGTTGCGCGGATCGCCGCCGCTGCCGATGCCGATCATGGTCAGCGACAACGCCATGCGGGGATAAGTGAGGCCGAAATCCAGGGTCGTGCGCGAGCCCATCGAACAACCGATGATGTGCGCTTTCTTCAACCCGAGGTGACGCATCACGACGGCGACGTCGTCGACCGCATGCTGGTGGGAATAGCGCGACGGCGACGCCGGCACTTCCGACGGCGGATAGCCGCGGGCGTTGAACGCGATGCAGCGATAGTGGCGGCTGAAATGCTGGATCTGCTTTTCCCAGCTCCACAGGTCGCCGGAGAACTCGTGGCAGAACACGATCGGCGTTCCGGTGCCGGCTTCTTCGTAGTACAGCCGCGCGCCGTCAGACTGGATGTAGGGCATGTCAGTTCGCTCAAGCCGGCGCGAAGACCGGCATCGATACGCCGCCTTCCGTCTTCTTGAAAGTGACTTTGACTTTTTGCCCGACTTTCACCGTGTCGAGATCGCAATCGACGATGTTCGTCATCATCGTCACGCCTTCGTCGAGCTTGACGTAAGCGATGCAGTACACGACGGGGCCGGCGCGGCGGCTCACGCTGTAGCTGTAGATCTCGCCGGTGCCTTCCGCCTGGACCCATTGCACTTTGTCGCTGAAGCAGAACGGGCACAGCGCGCGCGGGTAGTGATGGTGCTCGCCGCAACTGCCGCACTTCTTGAGCATGAGTTTGCCCGCCGCCGCGGCGTCGAAGTATTCCTGGTCGCCGGGGTTCATCGCGGTGTCGCGCATCTTTCTTTCCT
>CAZEAX010000035.1:0-19336 GCA_964510405.1 uncultured Streptomyces sp.
GCTTGATCTTGAGCCGCAGGTCGTTCACCGAGTCGGCGTTGCGCAGCGCGTCTTCGTAGCTGATCGCACCCTCTTCATAAAGATCGAACAGCGCCTGGTCGAACGTCTGCATACCCATCTCACGCGACTTGGCCATAGTGCCCTTGATCTCGTGCACTTCCCCCTTGAAGATCTGGTCCTGGATCAATGGCGAATTGAGCAGGATTTCGATTGCGGCGCGCCGGCCCTTGCCTTCCTTGGTCGGAATCAGGCGCTGCGAGATGAGCGCGCGTATGTTGAGCGACAGGTCCATCAGAAGCTGCGCTTTGCGCTCTTCAGGGAAGAAGTTGATGATCCGGTCGAGCGCCTGGTTGGCGCTGTTCGCATGCAGAGTGCCCATCGCGAGGTGGCCTGTTTCGGCGAACGCGACGGCGTGCTCCATCGTTTCGCGCGAGCGGATCTCGCCGATCAGGATCACGTCCGGCGCCTGCCGCAACGTGTTGTGCAGCGCGTGCTCCCAAGACAGCGTGTCGACGCCGACTTCACGCTGGGTGATCAGGCAGTTTTTATGCTCGTGCACGTATTCGACCGGGTCCTCGATCGTGATGATGTGGCCATAGCTGTTCTCGTTGCGGTAGCCGATCATCGCCGCGAGCGAAGTCGACTTGCCCGAACCGGTGCCGCCGACAAAGATGATGAGCCCGCGCTTGCTCATCACGACGTCTTTCAGCACCTGCGGCAGCCTCAAGTCGTCAAACTTCGGGATGGTGGTTGTGATCGTGCGCATGACCATGCCGACGCGCTGCATCTGCACGAACGCGTTGACGCGGAAACGGCCGATGCCGGCCGGCGCGACCGCGAAATTGCACTCCTTGGTTTCCTCGAATTCCGCCGCCTGTTTGTCGTTCATCATCGCGCGCGCGAGGTCCGCGGTATGGGACGGGGTCAGTGTCTGATTGGACACCGGCGTCATCTTGCCGTCGACCTTGAATGCGGGCGGAAACCCGGCGGTGATGAACAAGTCGGATGCCTTCTTGCTGAGCATCGCGCGCAGCAGGTTGTGCATGAACTGTACTGCCTGATCACGATCCATAACGCACTCCCCTATTGCTCGTAAGCGGTCAACCGCCGGAACGCGGCGGGTATTACTTGAAGTTGTCCTTGTTGGCGGCCTTGCTGCGCGCCTCGTCGACCGACACGACGTTGCGCTTCACGAGTTCCAGCAGGTTCTGGTCGAGCGTCTGCATGCCGAACGACTGGCCGGTCTGGATCGCCGAATACATCTGCGCGACTTTCGCCTCGCGGATCAGATTGCGGATGGCCGGTGTGCCGATCATGATCTCGTGCGCCGCGACGCGCCCGCTGCCGTCCTTGGTTTTCAGCAGCGATTGCGAAATAACGGCGCGCAGACTCTCCGACAACATCGCGCGCACCATTTCCTTCTCTTCCGCGGGAAACACGTCGATGATCCGGTCGATCGTCTTGGCGGCCGAGCTCGTATGCAGCGTGCCGAACACCAGGTGGCCGGTCTCGGCGGCAGTCATCGCGAGGCGGATCGTTTCCAGGTCGCGCATCTCGCCGACCAGGATCACGTCCGGGTCCTCGCGCAGCGCCGAGCGCAACGCGTTCGAAAACGACAGCGTGTGCGGGCCGACTTCGCGCTGGTTGATCAGGCATTTCTTGGATTCGTGCACGAACTCGATCGGGTCTTCGACGGTGAGGATGTGGCCGAGCTCGGTTTCGTTCTTGTGATTGACCATGCCCGCGAGGGTCGTCGATTTGCCCGAGCCGGTCGGGCCCGTGACCAGCACCATGCCACGCGGCTGGTCGGCGATTTCGCCGAAAATCTTCGGCGCCTTCAGTTCCTCGAGCGACAGGATCTTGGACGGAATCGTCCGCATGACGGCGGCCGCACCCCGCTGCTGCACGAACGCGTTGACGCGAAAACGCGCGAGGTTGGGAATCGCGAACGAGAAGTCGCACTCGAGATTCTCTTCATAGAACTTGCGCTGGCCGTCGTTCATGATGTCGTACACCATGCCGTGCACGTCCTTGTGCTCCATCGCCGGCAGATTGATGCGCCGCACGTCGCCGTGCACGCGGATCATCGGCGGCAGGCCCGAGGAAAGGTGCAGGTCGGAGGCCTTGTTCTTGACGACAAACGCGAGCAGTTCTGAGATGTCCATTATAATTTCCTGGTTGCGGGAGATGGGTAAGCGCAACGCGCCTGCCGCGATGCGGCGTCCGTCAGAAGCTATCGCTCAAAGTCCGCGAAATTATGGCCACAATCGGGGTTAACTTGCAAGCCGTACGGCAGCGCATCGCGCAAGCGGCCCGCGCGTGCGGACGCGACCCCGGCGACGTTGCTCTGCTCGCGGTCAGCAAAACGTTCGGCGCCGACGCCGTGGCCGCTGCACTTGCCTGCGGCCAGCAGGCGTTCGGCGAGAATTACGTGCAGGAAGCGCTCGACAAAATCGCCGCGGTGCCGGACTCCAGACTCGTATGGCATTACATCGGCCCTATCCAGAGCAACAAGACGCGCGTGATCGCCGAGAATTTTGACTGGGTGCACAGCGTCGACCGCGCCAAAATCGCCGAACGCCTGGCGGCGGCGCGCCCGGCGCATCTGCCGCCGCTGCAGATCTGCATCCAGGTCAACATCGGCGGCGAGGATACGAAGAGCGGGGTCGCGCCCGCGGACACTGCGGCGCTGGCGCACGCGGTGGCAGCGTTGCCGCGGCTCAAGCTGCGCGGCCTGATGGCGATACCGCCGCCGAGTGAAGATCCCGCGCAACAGCGGCGTTATTTCGCCGCGTTGCGCGAACTCAAAGAGCAGCTCGCACGTGACGGCAGTGCGCTCGACACCTTGTCCATGGGCATGTCGGCCGACCTCGAAGCGGCGATCGCCGAGGGCGCGACGCTCGTGCGCGTCGGCACCGCGATTTTCGGCGAACGGCACCCGCATTAGCGCCGGATAAAACAGAATGCACGCGAAAACCCCTAGAATACGGACATTCTCCGCAAAGGATATTTCGTGAGCATCACGTTCATCGGCGGCGGCAACATGGCGAGCGCAATCATCGGCGGCCTCATCAAGCGGGGCCAGGCCGCGGCTGCATTGCGCGTGGTCGAAATCGATGCCGCCGCGCGCGCGCGCCTTACGCAACAGTACGCGGTGACAACCTTCGAACGCATCGATGCCGCCGCGGTCGCGGCTGATTGCCTGGTGCTCGCCGTCAAACCGCAAAACCTGCGCGAAGTCGCGGCGGCATTGCGCCCGCACGTCAAAGCGCAGCTCGTCATCAGCATTGCCGCCGGCATCCGCGGCGGCGATCTCGCGCGCTGGCTCGGCGGTTACGCGCGCATCGTACGCGCAATGCCCAACACGCCCGCACTCGTGGGCGCGGGGTGCACGGGAATTTTTGCGATGAGCGGCGTATCCGGCGACGACACCGCGCGTGCGGAGGCCATACTCGGCGCGGTCGGCACCACGCTGAGGGTCGAACGCGAGGAGCTACTGGACGCGATCACCGCGGTGTCCGGCAGCGGTCCGGCATACGTGTTCTATTTCATCGAAGCGCTGCAAGCCGCCGCGCTCGAACTTGAACTCGCGCCGGATGCTGCGCGCCGTTTGGCGCTCGGCACGTTCGCCGGCGCGGTCAAGCTCGCGACTGAGAGCACCGAAGACGTCGCGACCTTGCGCGCGCGCGTCACGTCGAAAGGCGGCACCACCGCCGCCGCGCTCGCGAGCATGCAGCAGGCCGCGATTAAAGAGGCGATCGTGCGCGCCGTTAAAGCTGCGGACGCGCGCGCGCGCGAGCTGGGCGACGAACTGGGCAAAGACTAGAACGCATTCTTCAGATGCTGACGCAAACCCTGATTTTTTTGATCACCACCGCGGGCGATCTCTTCGTGCTTGCATTGTTGCTGCGCTTCGTTCTGCAAATGGTGCGCGCACCGGCACGCAATCAGCTCTCCGAGTTCCTGGCCGCGCTGACGGACTTTGTCGTGCGGCCGGCGCGGCGCGTCATTCCGGGCTGGTGGGGACTCGATCTCGCATCCCTCGTGCTTGCCTGGCTGACGGCCGCCCTGGAACTCGGGATCGTATTGGCGATCAAGGGCTACGACTTGAGTTCCGCGGCTGGAATAGCGGTCGCGGCGCTGGCGGCGCTCGCCGCGCTCAATCTCGCGCGGCTGGCGGTGTATATCGTGATGATCGCAGTCATCGTGCAAGCCGTGTTGAGCTGGGTCCAGCCGTATAACGCGCTGACGCCGTTGCTCGCCAGCGTGACGCGGCCGTTTCTGCGGCCGCTCCAGAAGCGGGTGCCGACCGTGGCCAACGTCGATCTCTCGCCTTTTTTCGTGTTGATCATCTGCCAACTGATATTGGCGGTGCCGCTGGTCTGGCTCGAAGCGACCGTCGGACGCCTGCTCTAGGCACGGCCCGCGCCATGCGCCGCTCGCGATGAACTGGTACCGCTACGACCCCGCCGCGCGCCGCGCAACGCTGACTTTGCATGTCCAGCCCAACGCACGCGTAAGCGCGGTAGCGGGGCGCCACGGCGACGCGCTTAAAATAAAAATTGCCGCCCCCGCGGTCGACGACAAGGCCAATTCCGAGCTGATTGACTTTTTACATCAATGGTTTAAGCTTCGAATCAAAGACATTACAATACGCCAAGGAACGCGCGGCCGGCGCAAGATAGTGGAGTTGAACGAGGCCGGACCTGCCGTTGCGGCCATACTCGCCCGAACGGACGCCATATGCCAAACCAGCTCGAACAACGCATAGCCCAGTTCACCGCATGGCGTGAAAAACTCGTCGCGTCGATCGACGAATTCCGCGCCTGGCAGGACACATACGGCCAGGCCGATATCGAGCAGACACTGCGCATTTACGATCTTGTGGAAGGCTTGCGCAACGACCGCATCCGCCTCGCGTTCATGGGCGAATCGGCGGAAGACAAGATCGGCCTCATCAACGCGCTCCTGTTCGCCAATCTGCCGGGCGGATTGTTGCCGCTCGGTCCGGGCTGCGAATTCCTCTGCGCGACCGAAATCTTCTACGACCCGAGCGAGTCGCCCTTCGTGCGCGTGCTGCCGATGGAGACGCGCAAGCGCGAAGACAGCATCGCCAACCTGCGCCGCAGTCCCGTCGACTGGATCACGATGCGGCTGAATCCGGATTCGCCGGAATCGATCGCGGAGGCCACGCACAGCCTGATGGAGTCGCGCGCCGTCAGCGTCGACGAAGCGAAATCGCTCAACCTGACCAACGTCGAGCGCAGCGGCGACGCGGTAATGATCCCGGCGTGGCGCTACGCCCTCATCAACCTGCCCCACCCGATGCTCAAAAGCGGCTTGATCGCACTCTACAGCCCGGGGTCGCAAATGCTCGCCGCGGAACCGGAAGTAGCGATGCGGATCGCGTCGAGTTCGCAATCGCTCTTGATGGTGCTCGGCAAGGAGCTCACGCCCGCGGCGCGTGACGTGTGGAAGCAGTTCGTGCAGAATTCGTCGGCCCACAAATTCACCGTGCTGGACAGCGGCTCCGGCGCGGACGCGGCCGCCGAACGCGCGGTCGTCCAGGCCTTCGGCATCCCGGCCTCCAACGTATTGTCGCTGCCGATCAAAGAGGCCGTCGCCAGCCGGCTCAGCCACAAGGAGGGCGCCGATTCGACCACCGGCATCGAGCGGCTCGAGAAGCTGCACGCGGAAAAGCTGGTGCCCGAACGCCAGGCGCTGCTGCTGACGTCCGTCGCCAAGGAAATCGGCCCGCTCGTGCAGTCGGCGCGCCAGGCGGTCGCCGCGCGCTTCATTTCGACCATCAAGGAAATGCAGGACCTGACTTCGACGGCGGGCAAGAACCAGAACGTCGCGCAGGACATGCTCACCCGCCTGGAAACCGAGCGCAAGACCTATCAGAAAAGCGTGGCCGCTTTCAACGTGACGTATTCCGACCTGACCGCCAAAGGACAGGAACTGCTTGCGACGCTGCACGACGACCGCATCGAGGAAATCCTCTCGCACGACCGCGAGTTCATCCAGGGCGCGTGGACCACGGCAGGCATGTGGAAAAGCATCCAGGGGCTGTTCGGCTACTTCACGACCCAGGTCGAAAAAATCCTCAATTACGCAGTCAAGCTGCGCGAAGCCGTGGAGGGCATCTACCAGCAATTCCACGAGAACTTCGGGCTCGCCAAGCTGAGCCCGCCGCCGCTCACGCTGCAGAAACACCTCGAATCCATGCACGCGCTGGAGGCCAACGCGCGCTCCTTCTGTCACGACCCGATCAACATCGCCACCTACAAGGATTTTCTCGTCAAGAAATTCTATGACGGGCTGGTCGAGGAGGCCCGCCAGACATTCGAACTGACGCGGCTTGATACCGAGCACTGGCTGCGCGGCGCATTGGGCCCGCTGAACGGCCAGATCATGGAGCGCCAAAAACTCATGCTGAAGCGGGTAGAAAACCTGCGCGACATGAAAGACAATATGACGTCGGTGAAGGAACGCATCAAGGTTCTCGACGAGCAGCGCGTAGAACTCAAAAAGCAGGGCGAGCAGCTCGACCAGCTGCGCACCAACCTCGCGCTCACGGCGCCCACCGGGGCGAAACCCGCCGCCGAGGCCAAGCCTGCGCTGTCGGGGTAATCGCGGCCTGCTACGGGAAACGGCCGACGCCGGGTAGGCGTTCCGGCCGAAGCGGGTTATCATGTGGCGCGACAAGCCTAAGCGCCGGAAAAGGTTCGGCTTTTGCCGGATCGCGGACGCGGCATGCAAGATCGCTCGCCACTTTTGAGCAACTATGACGAGTCAACTCGAAAAAGAAGTCGCCCACTACCAGGTATGGCGCGACCAGATGATTTCAGGGATCGAGTCCTATAAATCGTGGCTCGACACCAACGGCTACGCCGATATCCAGCAGTCGCTGCGAATCTACGATCTCATTGAAAGCCTGCGCAACGATCGTATGACGCTGGCATTTCTCGCCGAGTTCTCGCGCGGCAAGACCGAGCTCATCAACGCGATGTTCTTCTCCGACTTCAAGCAGCGCCTGCTGCCGTCGAACGTCGGCCGCACGACGATGTGCCCGACCGAGATCTACTACGATGCGACCGAGGAGCCGTACATGCGGCTCCTGCCGATCGAAACTCGCAGCCGGCAGGAAACCGTGAGCGCGTTAAAGCGCCAGCACGTCGAATGGATCAAGGTCAAGCTCAACGTCGATTCCCGCGAGGAAATGGCCGAGGCGATGAAGCACCTCGTCGAGGTCAAGATGGTCGGCACCGAGGAGGCGAAAGCGCTCGGCCTGTGGGACGAGAACGACCCGATGATTTCGACGGTCGTGACCAAGGACGGCGACAAGATCGAGATTCCGGCGTGGCGCCACGCCATGATCAGCTACCCGCATCCGCTCCTGAAAAGCGGTTTGATCGTGCTCGACACGCCGGGACTCAATGCGCTCGGCACCGAACCCGAGTTGACGCTCTCGATGATCCCGAACGCGCACGCGGTGCTGTTTCTGCTTGCGATGGACACCGGCGTCACCAAGTCCGACCTCGACGTGTGGCAGAAATACGTGCAGCCGGCGGCCACGCGCCGCATCGCGGTGCTGAACAAGATAGACCTGATGTGGGACGAGCTGAAATCCGACGCCGACATCGCAACCGACGTCGAGCGCCAGCTCGAGCAGACTTCCACGCTGCTCGCGTTGCCGCGCACGCATGTCATGGCGATATCCGCGCAAAAAGCCCTGCTCGCGCGGGTGCGCGGCGACGACACGCTGCTGGCCAGAAGCGGGATCGAGCAGCTCGAATACCTGCTCGCCTCCGAGATCATCCCGGCCAAGCAGGAAATCATGCGTGCCGCGGTGCAGCGCGAGATCGGCAGCATGGTCGATGCGTCGCGCCTCGCCGTCGCCAACCAGTTGAACGCCACCAGGACCGAGCTGAAGGAACTCGCCGCGATGTCGGGCAAGAGCCGCAGCATGGCGCAGACGATGGTGGCGCGGCTGGAAGTCGACCGCAAGAATTATCACGCCACGGTGCAAACGTTCCGCGCCACCGTCAACACGGTCACCAACCAGGGCGCAACGCTCCTGAAGCAGCTCGACGACGAGCGCCTCGACGAGATTCTGAACAAGGATCGCAAATTCATCGAAGACGCCTGGACCACGGCGGGCTTGTGGAAGAACATGCAGATGTTGTTCCAGCACTTCACCGGCGTGTCGGCCAAGATATTGAACTTCTCAAACCAGATCAAGGGCCTTGTCGACGCGACGTACAAGCATTTCCATGAAAAGTTCGGCTTCGCGCGCCTGTCGCCGCCGGCGCTCAATCTCGAGAAGCACACGCTGACGATGACCGGCATGCAGGAAACGGCGCGCGAGTTTTGCCATGATCCGGTCAACATGGCGAAATACAAGGATTTTGTGGTCAAGCGTTTTTACGAGAGCCTGGTCGGGCAGGCGCGCCAGATTTTCGAGATGACGCGGCTCGATGCGGATACGTGGCTCAAATCCGCGTTGAATCCGCTCAACCTGCAGATCAAGGAGCACGAGAAAGTGCTCGCCAAGCGCATCGAGAACTTCAAGAAAATCCGCGACAACATCAGCTCGGTCGAAGACCGCATCAAGCATCTCGAAAAATTGCAGGTCGCGCTCGACAGCCAGGCCAAGGTGCTGACCGGCATCAAGACGAGCCTCGACAGCGAACCGCACGTGGTCCATGTCGCGGCAGAACCGCCGGTGGCAGAGGTCGCTTAAAGCGTCGGCGCTGCCCGCGGCCTACAACGCCGCTTCGATCCGCTCGCAGAGCGTTTTCAGGATGTGGATGCGCGCCGAGTATTTGTCGTTGGCCGGCACCAGCACCCACGGCGCGTTCGCATTGCTGGTGCGTTCGACCATGTCGCATACGGCCGTTTCATAGTCGTTCCACTTCTTGCGGTTGCGCCAGTCCTCGGCAGTAATCTTGAAAGTCTTGAACGGCGTTTTCTCGCGTTCGCGAAAACGCCGTAACTGCTCTTCCTTGGTGATGGTAAGCCAGAATTTGGTCACGATGCCGCCGGCTTCGACCATCTGCTCCTCGAAATCGTTGATCTCGTGGTAGGCGCGCATCCAGTCTTCCTCCGAGCAGAATTTTTCGACGCGCTCCACCAGCACGCGGCCGTACCATGACCGGTCGAATATGGTCACCCGCCCGCGCCGCGGCAGGCTGCGCCAGAACCGCCAAAGGTAAGGCTGCGCGCGTTCCTCCTCGGTCGGCGCCGCGACCGGCGTGACCTGGTAATGGCGCGCGTCGAGCGCGCCAGTGATGCGCCGTATGCTGCCGCCCTTGCCCGCGGCGTCCGCGCCCTCGAAGACGATGACGATCGATTTCTGGCGGAATTTTTTGTGCCGCGTCAGCAGATTCAGTTCGCCCTGGTACTTTTCGAGCTTGCGGTTGTATTCCTTGCGGTCCATGCGCTGGCCGTAATCGAGGCTGGAGAGCACGTTGCGCCCGTCGAGCGCGGACTCGGGCAGCGCAGCCGGCCGGCTGATGGCGGGCTTGCTGCCGGCCAGGCGCTTTTTCAAGGCGTCGAGGATGGCGCGCCCGACGGTCAGGTAGCGGTAGTTCGGGTCCGTGCCTTCGACCACGGTCCACGGCGCAAATCCGGTGCTGGTCTCGCGCAGCGCGTGTTCCGAAATTTTGCGAAAGCGGTCGTAGAGCTTGAACCGCTCCCAATCGGTATCGGTGACGCGCCAGCGCGTCTTGGGGTCCGCCTGCAGCGCGCGCAGCCGTTTCTTCTGCGCTTTCTTGGACAGGTGGAACCAGAACTTGAGTATCAACGCGCCTTCATCGGCGAGCATGCGCTCGAAGTGCACGATTTCTTCCATCGCGAGTTCAAGCTGATCGTCGTTGGTCACGCCGCTGACGCGGTTCACGATGGGTTCGGTGTGCCACGCGCCGAACAGGATGCCGATGCGGCCTTTGGGCGGCAATGCGCGCCAGTAACGCCACATGCGCGGGCGCTCGCGCTCCTCGTCCGACATCTCGCCGAACGCGTGGGTCACGATGTGCCGCGGGTCCATCCACTCGTTCAGGATGTTGACGGTCTCGCCTTTGCCCGCGCCGTCGACGCCGCCGATGACGATGACGACGGGAAACGTCTTGTTCGCGAGCAACTCGTACTGGACTTTCAGCAGCGCTTCGCGCAGTTTTGGTTCTGCGCGGTCATAGGCGCGGCCGGTGACGTTGTGCCCAAGTTCTGCGGATTCAAACATGCTCCGGATCTCCCATCGATAAGGCCCATCTTGATTTCGACGCCACCTGCGTACACCCGGCTTCGGCGGAATAACATTTTAGGCCCGCCCGCGGCAACGCGGCAGCACGTCGCTGCCGACCAGGATGCCCTGGCAAGTATCGCACCCGGTAAAAACTTTACGTGAACGGGCCGGTTCAGGCTTGATCAGGATCAACTAACGGCGCGCGGGACCGCGTAAATTGATCCTAAGAGGCGAGTCGGCCGGCGGGGAACCGCATAGCAGCGGTACCCGCACGAGCGAATCGCATGAAAAGTGCATCAAGGAGCATCAAATGACACACGTCGAGTTCTTCCAGCAGGCAATCCGGCTGGCCAGCGCCCAACTGGGCGCGCGCGAGATTCCACAAACGGTGGATTATCCGATGCATGTCGCGCAACTGATCCGGCTCAATTATCAAGCTGTAGTGATCGCGTGGAACGACATTCAACCCGCGGGCAAAGATTGATCCGCGAGCGATGTTGCCCGGTATGAACGCCGATCTGTCCGCCGCGTGGCGCGAGTCGCTCGCCGGCATGTGGCATCCCCAATTGCCTTGGCTGATTGCGCTGCTGGCGGTGCTGGCCGGCCTGTTGTTCTACTTCAGGCGCGAAGACCGCGGCGCCGTTTATCACACGCTCGGCTTTTACGCGTTGAGCTTGGTGATATTGTGGATCAGCGGCGGCGTCGGCGCGTTCAACCTGCCGGTAGCGGCCGCGGTGCTGCGCGAGATTGCAATCATCGCGGGCGGCATCGCCGTCATCCGGCTGGCGGGCCTCTTCGTGTTCCGCCTGGTATTGCGCGCGGCGGGCCTCGAGCCTCCGCGCATCCTCGAAGACATCCTCGTCATGCTCGGCTACATCGCATGGGGCATGGTGCGCCTGCGCTATGCGGGGCTCGATTTGTCGCAGATCGTTACGACGTCCGCGCTGATTACCGCGGTCGTGGCGTTCGCGATGCAGGATACGCTGGGCAACCTGCTCGGCGGCGTCGCGCTCGAACTCGATGCCTCGCTCAAGGTCGGCGACTGGGTGCGCGTCGACGATGTCGAGGGCCAGGTCGTCGATATCCGCTGGCGCTCGACTTCGATCCAGACGCGCAACTGGGACACCGTCGTCGTGCCCAACAGCCAGCTGATGCGCAACAAGTTCACCATCCACGGCCGGCGCAAGGGCGCGCCGGTGCAATGGCGGCGCTGGATCGGGTTCAACGTCGATTACAGCGCCGCACCCGCACGTGTCATCGAGGCAGTTGAAAACGCGGTGCGGGCGGCGCTGATCCCGGATGTCGCGACCGATCCGGCACCGCAATGCGTGCTGATGGATTTCGAGGGCGGGTCCGGCCGCTATGCGTTGCGCTACTGGCTCACCGACTTCGCGCGCGACGATCCGACCGATTCCAAAGTGCGCGTCCACGTGTTGACGGCGCTGCAACGCGCGGGTATGCGCGTCGCGGCACCCGAATACAACATCCACACGGTCAAGGAAAGCGAAAAGCATTTGCAGGAAGTGAAGTCGCGCGAAATCGCGCACCGGCTGGAATCGCTTAAACGCGTCGACCTGTTTACCAGCTTGAGCGAGCAGGAATTGCGCACGGTCGCCGAGCGGCTCGTGTTCGCGCCGTTCGCGCGGGGCGACGTGATCACGCGCCAGGGCGCGGTTGCCCACTGGCTGTACATCCTGGTCCGGGGCGAAGCTGAAGTCGTGGTCGACCAGCCGGGCAGCGCGCGGCATGCGGTCAACAAGCTTCGGGAGGGCACCTGCTTCGGCGAAATGGGATTGCTGACCGGCGAGCCCCGGCGCGCAACCGTGATCGCGGCCACCGATCTCGAGTGCTACCGGCTCGACAAGACGTCGCTCGAAGACATCCTGCGTTCGCGGCCCGCGCTGGCGGAAGATTTCTCGCGCATGCTGGTCGCACGCCAGACGGACCTGGACGAGAAGCTCAAACAAGCCAACGCCGACCAGTTCGCGAGGCTGGCGGCGCACGACCATTCCGAAATTCTCGCTCGTATCCGCGGCTTTTTCGGCCTCGACAAGGCGTAACAGCGGGCTCTGCCGTTACATCAGAACAATATCGAATTGTTCCTGGCTGTACTGCGATTCGACCTGCAGCGAAACCGGCTTGCCGATGAAGTCCGACAGCATCGCGAGGTTCTGCGACTCCTCGTCGAGAAACATGTCGATCACCTGCTGCGACGCAAGTATGCGAAATTCGCGCGCCTCAAACTGGCGCGCTTCGCGCAGAAGTTCGCGCAGCACCTTGTAGCAGATGGTCTGCGCGGTCTTGAGTTCGCCGCGCCCCTCGCACACCGGGCACGGCTCGCACAGCACGTGCGCCAGGCTCTCGCGCGTGCGCTTGCGCGTCATCTCGACCAAGCCCAATTGGGTGAATCCGTTCACGGTCATCCGCGTCCGGTCCCGCGCGAGCGCCTTGCGGAACTCGTTCAACACCGCATTGCGGTGCTCCTCGGTGTCCATGTCGATGAAATCGATGATGATGATGCCGCCGAGATTCCTCAAGCGCAACTGGCGCGCGATCACCTGCGAGGCCTCGAGGTTGGTCTTGAATATCGTATCGTCGAAACTGCGCCCGCCGACGAAACCGCCGGTGTTCACGTCAACCGTCGTCAACGCTTCCGTCTGGTCGATGATCAGGTAGCCGCCGGACTTGAGATCGACGCGCCGCGCGAGCGCCTTTTCGATTTCGTCCTCGACGCTGTATAGATCGAAGATCGGCCGCTCGCCCGCGTAGTGCTCCAGACGCGAAGCGACGTTAGGCATGAACTCGCGCGCAAAGGCCTCGACTTTCTGGAAAGTCTCGCGCGAATCGATCAGGATGCGCGCGGTTTCCTCGTTGGCGAAATCGCGCAGCACGCGCTGCGAGAGATTGAGATCCTGATAGAGCAGCGCGGCGGGGGCGGCCGACTTCGCCTTGTCCTGAATGTCCTTCCACCATTTGGCGAGATATTCGACGTCGGCGGCCAGTTCACGGTCACTTGCGGTTTCCGCCATCGTGCGCACGATAAAGCCGCCCTTGAAATCCGGCGGCAGCAATTGCTGCAGCTTTTCGCGCAGGTGCTCGCGGTCGGCCTCGTCCTCGATGCGCTGCGAGATGCCGATGCGCGACTCCTGCGGCAGATAGACGAGCAGGCGGCCGGCGATGCTGATCTGGGTGGAAAGCCGCGCGCCTTTCGTGCCGATCGGGTCTTTGATCACCTGCACCATCAGGTTCTGCCCTTCCGAGAGCAGTCTTTCTATGGGCTTCGCATCCGCGCCGTCTTCGCGATGGCCCCAGATATCGGCTACGTGCAGGAACGCGGCGCGCGCGCCGCCGATTTCAATAAAAGCGGATTGCATGCCGGGCAACACCCGCACCACGCGCCCCATGCAGACGTTGCCGACGAGCCCGCGCGCGGACGCCCGCTCAACCTGCACTTCCTGCACGACACCCTGCTGGATGACGGCGACGCGCGTTTCCTGCGGCGTGACGTTGATCAGGATTTCTTCAGTCACGCGGTCCCCAGTTCGATGCGATGCCGAAACGCCATAATAAATCCGCGGTCTCGATCAGCGGCAGACCCATGATGCCGGAATAGCTGCCGGCAAGCTTGCGCACGAAAACCGCCGCCTTCCCCTGTATTGCATATGCGCCCGCCTTGTCCAACGGTTCGCCGCTCGCCGCGTAAGCGCAGATTTCCGCGTCGTCAAGTTTGCGGAATTCTACCGTAGAGGCAGACAACGCAGTTTCCAGGCGGTCGTCGCGCGCAACAGCCACCGCCGTCAGTACCTCGTGCGTATGTGCCGACAGCCGGCGCAATATTTGTTGCGCGTGCCCCGCATCATCCGGCTTGCCGAGGATTTCGCCGTCGAGCACGACCGTCGTGTCCGCCGCAAGCACCGGCAACCCGACGAGCCCGCGCGAAGCCACCTGTCGCCGGCCGAGTTCGGCCTTGGCGCGCGCAATGCGCAGCACGTAAGCCTGCGGCGCCTCGCCCGCGTGCGGCGTTTCGTCGACATCGGCGCCGTGTTGTTCCTGCGTCAGCAGGTCCTCGAATGCGACGTCGAGCTGCTTGAGCAATTCGCGCCGGCGCGGGCTGCGCGACGCAAGGTAGATGCGGGTACCGCCATTCGCCATCTCGCTAGACCCTTACTCCCGGTGATACGGGTGCCCGGCCAGCAGCGATACGGCCCGATAGAGTTGCTCGGCGAGTATGACCCGGCACAAGCCGTGCGGCAATGTGAGCGGCGACAGCGACCACAGCAGGTCGGCTTCCTGCTGCAGCGCGCGCGCCGTACCGTCGGCGCCGCCGATAATGAAAGCGATGTCGATGCCATCCTGCTTCCAGCGCTCGAGGCGGCGCGCGAGTTCCACTGTAGTCAGGGTCTTGCCGCGTTCATCGAGCACTACCTTGCGGACGCGCGCGGGCAACACGGCGGCTATCCGCTGCGCTTCGAGCTCCAGCCATTGCCGAGTGGATTTTTCGCCGCTGCCGGCACGCGCCGCCGGCTTGATTTCAAGCAGCTCGACGCGCGCTTCGCGCGGCATGCGCTGCGCATATTCGGCGTAGCCCGCGTTGATCCATGCCGGCATCTTGTGGCCGACCGCCGCTATGCGCAGTTTCATTGCTGACGGGACCGATCAGCGGGCGCCGCCGGCCGCGCGCCGCCTGGGCACGGCGGCTGCATCACCCCACAGTTCCTCGAGATTGTAGTGCTGGCGGATCGCCGGCTGCATGATATGCACCACCACGGCGCCCAGATCGAGCAGCACCCATTCGCCGCTGTCCGTGCCCTCGATGCCGTGCACGGTGACGCCCAGCGCCTTGACCTTGTCCTGAACATGATTGGCAAGCGCCTTGTTCTGCCGCGCCGAGTCCCCGCTCACCACGACTACCTTGTCGAATAGCGCCGTCATGCGGCGCACGTCGAGCACCACGATGTCGCGTCCCTTGATGTCTTCGAGCGCGTCCACGATGGCTTTAACCAGTCTATCGAGCCTCATTCACCTCCTGCGTAACGTAGAGTCCATGGCTTCGAATATAGTCGAGAACCGGATCGGGAAGCAAATAACGCGGGCTCACGCTGCGCGCGAGCGAATCGCGGATCATCGATGCCGAGATATCGAGCGCGGCGATCGCCTGCGTCACGATGCCGCCCGCAGGCGACAGGTGCACCGCGAACGGCTGGCGCATCAGCCGCGCCGAGTATTCTCGCGCCAGCGGCTCGGGCATGCGCGCGGGCCACGACTCGGGCGGAAACCCGGGCCGGTGCGCAATGACGATGTGCGCGAGCGCAAACAAGTCGTGCCAGCGGTGCCACGTCGCGAGTTCGAGAAACGCGTCCGCCCCGAGCAGGAGACACAACGGCCGCTCGGCGCCAAGTTCGCTGCGCACTTCGGTCAGCGTGTCGACCGTGTAACCGGGACCAGTGCGCCTGACCTCGCGGTCATCGATCTTGAACAACGGATTGTCGCCGAGCGCCAGGCGCACCATCTCAAGCCGCTGTGCGGCGGTGACTTGCGGCGCCGCGCGATGCGGCGGCGTGCCGCCGGGCATGAAACGCACTTCTTCAAGATGGATCGACTCGGCGAGTTCCTGGGCGAGCCGCAAATGGCCGAAATGGATCGGGTCGAAAGTGCCGCCGAAAATGGCGACCGGCTTGATAGCCATGCGTCAAGCGCTCCGGAAAGCAGTGAGGCGAGAGGTGAGAGGCGGAAGACCTGCAGAATCTTTTGCCGGCTTTTGCCCCTCTTGCCTTTCGCCTCTCGCCTCTCTCGTCACAGAACTAAGCGCCGGATGTCCGACAGCACGTTGCTCAGATACGCGATGAAGCGCGCGCCCTGCGCGCCGTCGACAACCCGGTGATCGTACGACAGCGACAACGGCAGCATGAGGCGCGGCGCAAATTGCTTGCCGTCCCACACGGGCTTCATGACCGATTTGCCGACGCCGAGTATCGCGACTTCCGGTGCGTTGATAATGGGCGTGAAAAAGGTGCCGCCCAATCCACCGAGGCTCGAAATCGAAAAACAGCCTCCTTGCAGGTCGGCCGAATTGATTTTGCCGTCGCGCATCCGCGCGCTGACGGTGCCGAGTTCCCGCGCGAGTTCGAGGAGCCCTTTCTTGTCGGCATCGCGGATCACCGGCACCACCAGCCCCAGCGGCGTGTCGACCGCAACGCCGATATGGAAATACTGCTTCAACACGAGGTTCTCGCCGTCGGACGACAGCGATGAATTGAAGTTCGGGTACTGCTTTAATGCGACGACCACGGCCTTGATCAGGAAGGCGAGCAGCGTGAAGCGGATGCCTTCCTTTTTCGCCGCCTCCGCCTGCGACTTGCGGAATTCCTCGAGCTCGGTAATGTCCGCTTCGTCCTGTTGCGTCACGTGCGGAATCGCGACCCAGTTGCGATGCAGGTTGGCGCCCGACAGCTTCTTGATCCGCGACAACGCCTGCGTTTGCACCGGCCCGAACCTGGCGAAATCGACCTGCGGCATCGGCAACAGATTGAAGCCGAGCCCGCCGCCGGCGCCCCGCGCGCGCGTCAGTTCCGACTTCACGTACTGCTGCACGTCTTCGCGCAAAATGCGGCCCTTCGGACCGCTGCCGGTTACCTTGGAAAGATCGGCGCCCAACTCGCGCGCGAAACACCGCACCGACGGCCCCGCATGCACGAGTTTCGGCTTGGCTTCGTCGATCGGCTCGAGCGACGCGGTGGGACTCGCGGGCGCGGGCGCTGGTGCCGGTTGCGGCGCTGCCGCCGGCTGCGGTGCCGCGGCGGGCAGCGGCGATGGGCTGGCCGCCGGCGTAGCCACAGCTGGGGGAGCGGTCGCCGGCGAAACTGCGGCTGGTGCCGCGGCGGCATCGAGCATCAATACCAGCGTGCCTTGCGAAACTTTGTCGCCGACCTTGACCTTGATTTCCTTGACAACCCCCGACTGCGGCGCCGGTACTTCCATCGTGGCCTTGTCGGACTCCAGCGCGATCAGCGGATCCTCCGCCTTGACGCTGTCGCCGGCCTTGACCAGGATTTCGATGATCGGGATTTCCTTGAAATCGCCGATATCGGGGACTTTGACTTCGATAACGTTGCTCATACGCTCAGTTCAGGGGTTTTTAGTTACGACATAACGCGCGTGCCGCGCATTAGTCTGCACTGAAAACCCAACGGATTATCGATCATACCGTGGTTGGGTTGGGTTTTTCGGGATCAATCCCGTATTTCTTGATCGCCTCGGCGACTTTCTTGCGCGGCACAAGTTCCATGTCGGCGAGCGCCTTCAATGCGGCGACTGCAACATAGTTGCGGTCGACTTCGAAAAACCGGCGCAATTTCTCGCGCGTGTCCGAGCGCCCGAAACCGTCGGCGCCGAGCGCGTGGAAATGATGCGTAGGCAAAAACCCGCGCACCTGGTCGGCGAACATCTTCATGTAGTCGGTCGATGCGATCACCGGCCCTTCGCGGTCTTTCAGGCAGGTTTCGATATGCGAACGCCGCGGCTCCGCCTCGGGATGCAGCATGTTCCAGCGCTGCACGTCGATGCCGTCGCGGCGCAGTTCGTTGAAACTGGTGACGCTCCAGATATCGGCGGCGATGCCGAAATCTTTTTCGAGCAGATCGGCGCCCGCGACGACTTCGCGCAGGATCGTGCCGCTGCCGAGCAGCTGCACCTTGGGCGCGTTCTTTTTCGCCTTGCCCTCGCGCAGCAGATACATGCCTTTCAGAATGCCTTTCTCGACGCCTTCGGGCATCGCCGGATGCTCGTAATTCTCGTTCATCACGGTGATGTAGTAATAGATGTCTTCCTGGTTCTGGTACATGCGGCGCAGGCCGTCCTGGATAATGACCGCGAGTTCGTAGGCATACGTCGGATCGTAGGCGACGCAGTTCGGTATCGTCGCCGCGAGCAGGTGACTGTGACCGTCTTCGTGCTGCAACCCCTCGCCGTTCAGCGTAGTGCGGCCCGCGGTGCCGCCCAGCAGGAAGCCGCGCGCGCGCATGTCGCCCGCCGCCCACGCGAGATCGCCCACGCGCTGGAATCCGAACATCGAATAGAAAATGTAGAACGGGATCATCGAAATCCCGTGCGTGCTGTAGGAGGTCGCCGCCGCGATCCACGACGACATCGCGCCCGGCTCGTTGATGCCTTCCTGCAGCACCTGGCCCTTCTGGTCTTCCTTGTAGAACATCAACTGATCGGCGTCCTGCGGCGTGTAGAGCTGGCCGACGTGCGAATAGATGCCGAGTTGGCGGAACATGCCCTCCATGCCGAACGTGCGCGATTCGTCCGGCACGATGGGCACTACGAACTTGCCGATTTTCTTGTCGCGCACCAGCGTGGTCAAAATGCGTACAAACGCCATCGTCGTCGAGAGTTCGCGTCCGGCACCGCTCGCCTTCAACAAAGTTTCGAACGCCGACAGCAGCGGGACTTCGAGGGGTTCTGCTTTCTGCCGGCGCGCCGGCTGATAACCGCCGAGCGCCTGGCGCCGCTCGTGCATGTACTTAAGCTCCGGCGAGCCCTCGGGGAAGTTGACGTAGGGAACCTCTTCGAGCTTGTCGTCCGGTACCGGCACCGCGAAGCGGTCGCGAAACGACTTGATCGACGAGGTGCCCATCTTTTTCTGCTGGTGCGTAATGTTCTGCGATTCGCCCGCCTCGCCCATGCCGTAGCCCTTGATCGTCTTGGCGAGTATCACGGTCGGCTGGCCGGTATGTTTCATCGCCGCCGCGTAGGCCGCGTAAATTTTGTACGGGTCGTGCCCGCCGCGGTTCAGGCGCCAGATGTCGTCGTCCGACATCGTCGAAACCATTTCGAGCAGTTCAGGGTACTTGCCGAAGAAATGCTTGCGCACGTATGCGCCGTCCTTCGACTTGAACGTCTGGTACTCGCCGTCGACGCACTCGGCCATGCGCTTCAACAGGATGCCCTTGGTGTCGCGCATGAAGAGCGGTTCCCAGTAGCCGCCCCAGATCACCTTGATCACGTTCCAGCCGGCGCCGCGGAAATCGCTTTCCAGTTCCTGGATGATCTTGCCGTTGCCGCGCACCGGGCCGTCGAGCCGCTGCA
>CAZEAX010000036.1:0-19216 GCA_964510405.1 uncultured Streptomyces sp.
GGCCGCGTGACGACCACCGCGAGCGCGATGAAGCTTTATCACTCGGTCGCGACGATCGCTGCTCGCTCGGGTGTTCCTGTCGTGCCGGTTACGGTCGACGGGCTGCTTTATTCACGCTTTGGCCGCGTGCCAGGCGAATTTTCGCGCGCTTGGTTGCCGCAGGTCACGATCCGCGTGCACGGCGCCACGCGGTTGCCCGAATTCACGGACGCGCGGACGCGCGTCAAGCGGCAGCAGGCGGCCGATCACCTGAGCGCGATCATGCAGCGCGCGCAAGTCGATGGGCGCAAGCGCCAGACGCTGTACGAGGCCTTTCTCGGCGCGGTGGAATTGTTCGGACGCGGTCACCGGATCGTCGAGGATGTGCGCGGCAGGCGTGAGACCTATGGTGACCTGCTGCGTACGACGCTCGCGCTGGCACGCATCGCCGGCCGCACCGGCGCACCGCGCGAGATCATCGGCGTGATAATGCCCAATATCTCCACGACCGCGTGTCTGCTGCTCGGCATGGGCGCCGCCGGCCGCGTGCCGGCGATGTTGAATTACACGGCGGGCGCCGAAGCGCTGCGCAGCGCATGCGTCGCCGCCGGGATCAACACCGTCATCACATCGCGGCGTTTCGTAGAGGCGGCGCGGCTGTATCCGGTGCTCGACGCGCTGTGCAACCAGAATATTCTGTTCGTCGAGGACTTGCGCGGACAGTTCGGCGCGCTCGACAAAATATGGCTTGCCGCTTGGGCGTGGTGGCGGCCGCGCTGCGCATTGCAGGCGGCCGATCCGGCGGCCGCTGCGGTGGTCCTGTTTACCTCGGGATCCGAAGCGAAGCCCAAGGGCGTCGCGTTGAGCCATGACGCATTGCTGGCGAACATCGCGCAAATGCGCGCGGTGATCGATTTTTCGCCGGCAGACCGTTTTTTGAACGCGTTGCCGATGTTTCATTCGTACGGCCTGACGGCATGCACGCTGATGCCGCTGGTGTGCGGCGTCGGCCTGTACCTATATACGTCTCCGTTGCGCTATCGCGTCATTCCCGAAATCGCGTACATGCGCGATTGCACGTTCCTGTTCGGTACCGCCACCTTCCTCGCGCGTTATGCTCGCGAAGCGCACCCCTATGATTTTTACCGCGTGCGGTGCGTGATTTCGGGCGCCGAAAGGCTCAACCCGGAAGTTGCGGCGCTATGGCTCGAAAAGTTCGGCCTGCGCGTTTTCGAAGGATATGGCGCGACGGAGTGCGCGCCGGTGATCACGCTCAACACGCCGCTGGCTTTCAGGGCGAACACCGTCGGCCGTTTCCTGCCCGGCGTCGAGCACCAGCTCGTCGCGGTCGAGGGCATCGCGCGCGGCGGCCGCCTGCATGTGCGCGGTCCGAACGTGATGCTCGGTTATTATTTCTTTAATGAGCCCGGCGTGCTGCAGCCGCCGTACTCGGAAGTCGGTGCGGGCTGGCACGACACCGGGGACGTGATCGACGTCGATGCGGCGGGTTTCGTCACGGTCGTCGGCCGCGTGCGGCGGTTCGCCAAGATTGCCGGGGAAATGGTGGCGCTCGAAACGGTCGAACGCATTGCGTCCCATGCCTCGCCGCATTACCTGCACGCGGCAATGGTGGACGTCATCGCGGACAGCGGCGAGGGCA
Source organism: uncultured Streptomyces sp. (assembly GCA_964510405.1). Lineage (GTDB taxonomy): Bacteria > Pseudomonadota > Gammaproteobacteria > Burkholderiales > SG8-41 > PALSA-1004. The sequence goes on from CAZEAX010000036.1 coordinate 1,640, forward strand.
CGGTACTATTCACCACGGATCCGTACCTGACGCGCGCCACCCTGCAGCGTTCGGCGCACCTGCTCGGCAGCCAGGATCTCGCGGTTGCGCGGCGCATTGCGCACGTCGCCGAACTGCCGCTCCTGGGCAGCGGCAAAACCGATTACGTGATGCTGAGAAATCTCGTCGCATCGACGCGCCCCAGGCTCGTCGAAATCAACCGCAAGGACGGAGCTTAACGCGGGGCGTGGTAGCTGATGCGGTACACGACGCCGGCCTGGTCGTCCGATACCAGCAGCGCACCGTCGGGCATGACCATCACGTCGGCGGGCCGTCCCCACGCGGACTGTCCCTGCAGCCAGCCTTCGGCGAAAACTTCCTGCCGTGACGCGCCGCCCGGCGCCGCCACCACGCGTATTACGCGATAGCCGGTTTTCCGGCTGCGGTTCCACGAACCGTGCTCGGCAATGAAAATATTGTTCTTGTAGGCGGCTGGGAACATGTTGCCCGCATAAAAACGCATGCCGAGCGGTGCGACGTGCGCGCCTAGTTTGACGGCAGGCGGAGTGAATTCCGTGCACGCGCGCGATTGCCCGAATTCGGGATCGGCTACGTCTCCCGCATGACAAAAAGGAAAGCCGAAGTGCATGTCCTTCCTAGGCGCGTGGTTCAACTCGCAGTCCGGCTGGTCGTCGCCGAGCCAGTCGCGCCCGTTGTCGGTGAACCACAATTCGTGCGTCTCGGGATGCCAGTCGAAACCGACCGAATTGCGCACGCCGCGCGCGTAGACCTCGAGCCCGCTGCCGTCGGCGCGCATGCGCATGATGTTGGCGTAGCGGTTGGCATCGGGATCGCAGATATTGCACGGCGCGCCGACCGGCACATAGAGCAGGCCGTCGGGGCCGAATCCGATGAATTTCCAGCCGTGATGCGTGTCCGCGGGGAAGCGGTCGGTCACCAGCTGCGGGGCCGGGGGATGCTCGAGATGGTCCTCGATTTTGTCGAGACGCAGGATGCGGTCGACGGCTGACACGTACAGCGCGCCGTCGCGAAACGCCACGCCGACCGGCATGTTGAGCCCGGATGCCACCACCAGCGTATCGAGCGCCTTGCCGTCGCGGCTGCGCACCGCGTAAACCTTCCCGGCCCGCATGCTGCCGACGAACAGCGTGCCCTTGTCCCCGAGCGCCATTGCGCGCGCATTCGGCAGGTTGTCCGAGAACACGCTGATTTCGAAGCCGGGGGGCAGTTTGATCTTGTCGAGTGGCAATGCTTGCGCGGCCGTCGCGCTGCCGGCAGCGATCATCAACGACAATGTGCAATACCGCATCGATGCAAACGCGAATCGCTTCATGATTGGTTTCCTCAGCCGGAGAAGGGCGCGTGTCGATTATAATTCCGGCCGGGTGACAGTTTTATGCAGCTCATTCAGAAGCCGTGGGAATGGCAATTAATACAGTGGGGGCATATGAGCAATACGTCGGCCGCGAATGACGAGGCAAACGTCGTTCAGCGCGTGAAAGTCTGGGATCTGCCGGTGCGAATTTTTCATTGGGCGCTGGTGTTGCTTATCCTGTTTTCATGGTGGAGCGGCAAGGAGGGCGGCAATGTCATGCAATATCATATGTGGTCCGGCTACGCGATAATGACCCTGGCGCTGTTTCGCGTGGTATGGGGGTTTTGCGGCGGCAGTCATGCGCGCTTTGGGAATTTTGTGCGCGGTCCCGGCGCCGCGCTGGCCTACGTGCGCACTCTGTCCGAGCGGACGGCCGGAGCCCATCTCGGACACAACCCGCTTGGCGGCTGGAACGTGGTACTGCTGCTCGCTTGCATCCTGGTGCAGGCGTCCACCGGCCTGTTTTCGAACGACGACATCGTCACCGAGGGTCCGCTCTACAAGATGGTCAGCAAGTCGACGAGCGATTTTCTGACCGCAATCCATTATTACAACTTTTATGTGTTGCTGGCACTCGTTGCGATGCATATCGGTGCGGTGATTTTCTACCTGTTGTACAAATCGGACAATCTGATCAAGCCGATGTTCACCGGCTACAAGCTGCGTCCGGCAGGCGACCCCGTGCCGCCCGCGCGGTTGGCGAGCACCCCGCTCGCGGTCGTCGTAGCGGCCATTGCCGCGGGTATGGTTTATTTCATCGTGCGCAAATAAAAAAGGCCGCGCCGTCTGCCGGCGCGGTCCGAATTGCGATTTGTCGGGGGGTACTACTTGTTGCGGAAGCTGTCGTGGCAGTTGCCGCACGACTTGCCGAGCGCGCCAAACTGCACCTTGATCGCATCGAAATTGCCGCCTTTGGCGACTTCGTTCATCTTGGCGGCTTCGGTTTGAAAGCGTTCCAGCGCGGCTTTGAATTTGGCGGGATCGCTCCAGATTTCCGGCTTTGCACGGGTCTCGCCCTTGTCGGTGCCGGCGACGAACCCTTCGGGTACGACGTGGCTCATCGTTGCGATGACTGCCGCATTGCGCGCGAACGTGTCTTTATCGAACGGCATTTCGCCTTTGACCATCAGTCCCAGCGGACGAATCTCCCAGCCGATGACCTGGTAGGCGCCCTTGCGGAACTTGATGATGTCTTCGGGCTTCAAGTCCTGCGCGGACGCGAAGTTGCCTACCACCATTGCGATTACAGCGGTGCAGATTGCCAGTTTCATGCTTTTTTCCCCGTAAATTGAGCCCGCATTCTGTGGATGATATTGGTCGCCGGCGGCGCGCGGGAAGCCGTCGGCATGACCATGTTAAACAGCCGGCACGCGCGATTATTCCATACCTCTCAAATTTTTTGTGCGCCCGCGCTTCAATTCGCTCTGCCGCTGCTTGGATTCTACGCGTCGCCGTTTGGCGCCGGCGCTGGGTTTTGTCTTACGCCGTGGTTTCGGCGCGTGCAGTGCGCTGCGGATCAACTCCGTCAGCCGCTCGCGTGCGTCGGCGCGGTTTTGCGCCTGCGTGCGGAAACGCTGGGCGGTGACGATCAATTCGCCGACCGAATTGATGCGCGTGCCGGCGAGCTTGATGAGACGCGCGCGCACGTCCCACGGCAGCGAAGGCGACGCATAGACGTTGAACCGCAATTGGACGGCAGTGGAAACCTTGTTGACGTTTTGTCCGCCCGGACCCGACGCGCGCACAAACTGTTCCGCGAGTTCCGTGTCTGCGATGGTCAGGTGCGGGGAAATTTTGAGCATGCGCGCGGGACTATTCAGGCTTGATGCCGGCAGCTTTGACGACCTTGCCCCATTTCGCCATTTCCGTGCGCAAGAAGCCCGCCAGTTCGTCAGGCGTGCCGCCGGCCGCATCGGCGCCGGCGCTGACGAGTATTTCCTTAACCCTGGCTGTGCGCAGGCTTTCCGTCAGTGTAGTCTGAATTCGCTGCACGATATCGCGCGGGGTGGTGCCGGGCGCAAGCAATGCGTTCCACGACGTTGCTTCGTACCCCGTAACCCCCGCTTCGTTGATGGTCGGTACTTCGGGCAGGGTCGGCGACCGCCCCGCTCCGGTGACTCCCAATGCGCGCAAGCGGCCCGATTTCACCGGCGTCACGGCAGCGGCGATCGGCACGAATGTCATCGCGACGTGTCCGCCCATCACGTCGGCGACCGCGGGTGCGGCGCCTTTGTAAGGAATGTGCGCGATCCCCGCGCCCGTCATCGTATTGAACAATACGAGCGCCAGGTGGTTCGAACTGCCGACGCCGGCCGACGCGGAATTTAGCGTGCCCGGCCGCGCTTTCGCGAGAGCCAGGAGTTCCCGCACCGAATGCGCGGGCAACGCGGGATGCACGACGAGCACGTTGCTCATGGTTACCACCAGGCTTACCGGCGCGAGATCCTTCATTAAGTCGTAGGCAAGTTTCGAGTACAGTGAGGGACTGCTCGCGAGTGCGGTTGTGCCCATGAGCAGCGTGTAGCCATCGGGGACGGCGCGGGCAACCGCTTCGGCGCCGATATTGCCGCCGGCGCCGGGCCGGTTGGCGACGACGACGGGTTGTTTCCATAGTTCGCTCATTTGCTGCGCGATAGCGCGCGCGACCAGATCGACCGAGCCGCCGGCCGGAAACGGCGCGATCATCGTGACGGCCTTGTCGGGAAAACTCTGCGCGCCCGCGCCGCTCGCAGCGAACGCGAGCAAACCTGTCAACGGCAGAACATCTCGCGTACGGGAATGTCTCATCGGGTGACGGTATTGCGCGGTTGCGCGATTGCGGCGCACGTGATTCAAGTTTGGGTGAGGAATTGTACCGGCGGCGGCGCGGACCAACAAGCGCCGCTACGCGCGCATGCTAAAATTTCCCGCACGGTCGAATGCGGTCGGAATCGAACAAGGGCGTGAGCATGCAAACGACCATTGCGAAGGATGCATATTGATGAAGCCAAGCCTGACTCCACGCCTCGCCTATCTCGCCGGGTTTTTGATGTCCGGCGGATTGATTGCGTATGCGCTGTACCTGCAATATTACGAGTACCAGAATCCGTGTCCGCTCTGCATATTGCAGCGCGTTGTTTATATAGCGTTGATGGTGGTGTTCCTGATCGGTGCATTGCACGGTCCCCGCCGCACCGGCGCCATGGTTTACAGCACGCTGCTCGTGACCGTGAGTTTGGTCGGCGCCGGCATTGCCACGCGCCACGTATGGCTGCAGCATCTGCCGAAGGACAAGGTGCCGGAATGCGGGCCGGGCCTGGCTTACATGCTCGACCGTTTTCCGCTGATGAACGCGTTCGAAAAAATATTCCGCGGTTCGGGCGAGTGCGCCGAAGTCGGCTGGCGGCTCTTCGGACTGTCGGTCGCCGAGTGGTCCCTGGTGTGGTTTGTCCTGCTCGGCGCCTATGCCGTTTTCATCGCCGCGACCGCGCGCAAGGCCTGAAACCTCGGGCGGCGAACAAATTCGCGAGGCGAGCCGGGTCCCTATGCCGAGATGTCGGGTGTCAACTGGCGTTCGAGCTGGAAGATTTGGTCTTTGACCAGGAGTTTTTTCTTCTTGAGCCGCTGCAGTTGCAATTGGTCCTGGCCGGGCTTTTCGGCCAGCTTGGCGATGACGTCGTCAAGGTCGCGATGTTCGAGATTCAGTTCGAGAATGCGTTTCCTGAGAATTTCGTGGTCAGTCTGCATGGGCAGCTCCTTCCATCCAGATGGTCCGAAAAGTATAGACCTAAACCGCCGGACGCAAAATATTTTTGCGGCGCGCTGCCGGGAATGGCAGTATAAGCCGATGTTTTTTCGAAAATTAGATTGTGAACTGTCGCACCGCTGATTCCCGGGGGAGTATACCGATGGCAACCAGCATTGCCGTCAATAGCATGACGCACAGCGTCGAAGCGGACGGCGATACGCCGCTGCTTTACGTGCTGCGCAACGACCTTGCCTTGAACGGCGCGAAATATGGCTGCGGCTTTGCCCAATGCGGCGCATGTACCGTGGTGGTCGACGGCAGGGCGGTGCGGTCTTGCGTGACCCCGCTGGCGACCCTCACCGGCAAATCGATTACGACCATCGAAGGACTGGGCGCGGGCGGCGCCGCGCACCCGCTGCAAAAGGCATTCGTGGCCGAACAGGCCGCGCAGTGCGGCTACTGCGCGAACGGCGGCCGGCCGGTAAAACTGCAGTGGATGCGCGAGGACGAGTTCGGCTGGGAGCCGTACGGTTCGGCGATGGTGATGAAATTGCAGGCGCGCCTCGACGCGCGCGGCCGGGTCGTCGACTGGCAGCATGAAACCTGGAGCCATCCGCGCAGCACTCGCCCGGGCGGCGCCGGCGGCAACCTGCTCGCAGGCTGGTATCTGGCCGATCCGGTACAAATGGGTTTCCCGGTCAATGGCGCGCAGCCGGCGGGTGCCGCCGATCGCAACGCGGTGCCGCTTGATGCATTTCCGAATCAGCGCATTCTCTTGCACTATCTGCCGGAAATGCCGCTGCGCACTTCGGCATTGCGCACGCTGGGCGCCTACGCGAACGTATTTGCACTCGAATCGTTCATCGACGAACTGGCGGCGGCGGCGAATGTGGACGCGGTTGAGTTCCGGCTGCGCCATCTGCAGGATCCGCGTGCGCGTGCCGTCATCGAGGCCGCGGCAAGTCGCGCGGGTTGGCAGTCCGGGCGCAAAGGCGATGGCACGCATGGGTGCGGAATCGCTTTCGCCAAGTACGAGAATCTCGCCGCGTATGTCGCGGTGGTCGCCGACGTCGAAATCGACCGGCACACCGGCAACGTACGGGTCGCCAAAGCGGTGGCGGCCGTAGACGCGGGGCTCGTCATCAATCCGGACGGCCTCACCAACCAGATCGAAGGCGGCATCATCCAGTCGACGAGCTGGTCGTTGAAAGAGTCGGTCCGCTACGACGCGCAGCGCCTGCAAACGCGTTCATGGGCGGATTATGCGATTCTCACATTTCCCGAAGTGCCGGCGGTGGAGATCGTATTGCTCAATCGTCCGGACAAGAAACCGCTGGGCGCCGGCGAAGGTTCGCAGGGTCCCACGGTCGCCGCGATCGCCAACGCGACGGGCACGCGCATGCGCGATCTGCCGTTCACGCGCGAGCGCGTAAAGGCCGCGTTGGCATGACGCGCAAGGCCAATCGTCTATGTCGATAACCCTGGAAGTCAACGGCCGCACGCACGCGGTGGAAGCGGATGGCGAGACACCGCTGCTGTACGTACTGCGCAACGATCTGAAGCTCAAAGGGGCGCGCTTCGGGTGTGGTCTTGGCGTATGCGGCGCGTGCACGGTCGTGATCGACGGCAAGGCCGTGCAGTCGTGCGATATATCCCTGTCGGCGGTGGCCGGCAAACGCATCACGACCCTCGAGGGAATAGGCAGCATCGACAGGCTGCATGCGCTGCAGCGCGCCTTCATCGAGGAGCAGGCGGCGCAATGCGGGTATTGCACGAGCGGCATTATCATGTCCGCCTACGCGCTGCTCGCCAAGAATGCGCGCCCGAGCGAAGCGGAAATATGCGCGGCACTTGACGGCAATATCTGCCGTTGCGGCACGCATGCGCGGATCCTGCGCGCGATCAAGAAAGCCGCGGGGACGCTGTCATGACCGCGCCGCGCAGGCTGCCGGGTAGTCTCGAAACGAATCGGCGCCTGTCGCATTGGTTGCGCATCAATAATGGCGACGGTACCGTAACGGTCTTTACAGGCAAGGTCGAAATCGGACAGGGCATACTGACTGCGCTCACCCAGGTCGTGGCGGACGAGCTCGACGTGTCGCCGCAGCGCGTCCGGCTGACCAAAGCGGGTACCGGCCATGGGCCGAACGAAGGCATCACCTCGGGCAGCCGTTCGATCGAGGAAAGCGGGGTCGCCTTGCGCTACGCGTGCGCCGAGGCGCGCGAACTGCTCCTGCAGCGCGCGGCGGTGAAGCTGGGCGTTTCGCTTGAGAAGGTCGGCGTGGTCGACGGTGTTGTCAGCGGCGGCGGCAGTGCGGTCACCTACTGGGAATTGGCCGACGACCGCATGCTCGAACGGGATGCGACGGGTCAGGCAGCGCCCAAGCCGGCGAGCGAACATAAATACATCGGCAGCGCGGTGCCGCGCGTCGATCTGCCCGCGAAATTGACGGGCGTTGCCGCGTACATCCAGGACATGGAATTGCCCGGCATGCTTTACGGGCGCGTGGTGCGGCCGCCCGCTTACGGCGCGCGTCTCACGGCGCTCGACGACGCGGAAGTGAGAACCATGCCGGGCGTGGTGACCGTGGTGCGGGACGGCAGTTTTCTCGGCGTTGTCGCAGCGCGCGAGGAACAGGCGATACGCGCCGCCCGGCGTCTCGCGCGCAGCGCGCAATGGCACAACGATCAAACATTGCCGGCCGACGTCACGCCGGCGGAGTACTTGCTCGCGCAACCGGCGCGGACGGATGTCATCAGCGAAAAATCCGATGCCGCCGCGATGCAACCTGGCGGCACGGTGTTGGCGGCCACTTATACCCGACCTTACATCGCGCACGCATCGATGGGGCCATCGTGCGCCATCGCGAAATTCGGGAACGGGCATTACGACGTATGGACCCACAGCCAGGGTATACATCCTTTGCGCAAAGACATGGCCAAGGCGCTGCGCGTTGCGCCTGAAGCATTGACCGTCAACCATGCGGACGGCGCCGGCTGTTATGGTCACAACGGTGCGGATGACGTCGCGCTCGACGCGGCGTTGCTCGCGCGGGCGGTGCCGGGGCGCGCAGTGCAGGTGCAGTGGATGCGCGAAGACGAATTTGCATGGGAGCCTTACGGCCCGGCAATGGTCGTGAAAACGCGCGCGGCGCTGGATGCGGGCGGCCATATCGTCGACTGGCAACTGGACGTGTGGAGTTATCCGCACAGCGCGCGTCCCGAAGGCAAGGACGGCGTGAACCTGATTGCCGCCTGGCATCTGGCCGAGCCGCATCCCGCGGCAACTCCGGCCAATCCGCCGTTGCCGCCGGGCGGCAGCCATCGCAACGCGATTCCTCTGTATGATTTCCCGAATCAGCGCGTGACGCATCATTTGATCACGTATTCGCCGCTGCGCGCGTCCGCGTTGCGCGCGCTGGGTGCGCACGCCAACGTGTTCGCGATCGAATCTTTCATGGACGAGCTCGCCCTTGCGGCCGGTGTGGATGCGGTCGAGTTTCGCCTGCGTCATCTCAAGGATCCACGCGCGCGCGCGGTCATCGAAGCGGTCGCGCAAAAATCTGGCTGGGAAAATTCTGCGCTCGCCGAAGGCCGGGGTCGCGGGATCGGTTTCGCGCGCTACAAGAATCTCGGCTGCTATGTCGCCGTAGTCGCGGAAGTCGATATCGAGTCGGCGCCGCGGGTCACGCGGGCATGGGCGGCGGTCGATGTCGGACTGGTGATTAATCCCGATGGCGTAATCAACCAGATCGAAGGCGGGATTATCCAGTCCGCGAGCATGACGCTGAAGGAGCAGGTCACTTTCGACCGCGAACGGATCACCTCGCGTACCTGGGACGATTACCCTGTGTTGAAATTCAGCGAAGCGCCGCAGGTCGAGGTAACGTTGATGGAGCGGCCGGACCTGCCGCCGGTCGGGGCGGGCGAAGGTGCGACCGGGCCGGCGGCCGCGGCAATTGCCAATGCGGTGGCTGCGGCGATCGGCGCGCGCGTGCGCGATATGCCGATCAGCCGTGAGCGTGTGATAGCCGCGCTGGCATAGTAAACGCCAAAAGAAAAACGCCGCGGTTTACGCGGCGTTTTTTTACTGAAGAAATTACGGCAACACCGGGGGAGGAGGGGATCCCGGCGCTGCCGCCGCTACCGCGAGGCAGCGCCTTAAATCAATGTCGCAAGGCCGTAAACGCGGCCAAGAAAGGCGTCGACGTCGATACTCGACATGTCATCCGGCAAGTCGGGGCTGGGGGAAGCCTGAACCGGTTCGCGCAGCATGTGGATCACCGCGGGATTCCAGCCCGCCTGCATGACTTCATCGCCGTAGGTTCCGTTCTTGAGCCATGCCGCAGGCGCTGTTTTTGCTGTCCTGTACCGGTCCATGTAGATCACCATGTTCGTCTCCGTAGCCGCTGGCCTATCCAGTCGCCCACGTATCAGCAAGTTACAGGCCAAGTTACGGCGCACGCGGCGCAAAGGTTGAGATGATCGTATAAGATATTGTTTATTAATAAAAAATATTATGAACCCGGCACCTCGAAAGGGTTGGCATATAGGGCCGGCGGAAGCCGTGATACCGTCGACTTGATGACAGTCCGCCGACGCCCGCTACAATCGGCGCTGGATTTATGGCGGTTCGACTGGATTGCCGCCGGCCCAGCCGGCGGCAGACCCCTAACAACAGGAATGTGATGAATATCACGAACGATCAAGCGCTGCCGGTCGGCTACGCCGACGTTGTCGCTGCCGCGGCGGCAATCGAACGCATTGCCCACCGCACGCCGGTACTGACTTCGCGCATGGTCGACGAACGAACCGGTGCGCGCGTTTTCTTCAAATGTGAGAACCATGCAGCGCATGGGCGCTTTCAAGTTTCGCGGTGCGTACAACGCGTTGTCGAATTTGAATGCGGACCAGAAGCGGCGCGGGGTCGTCGCTTACTCGTCGGGAAATCATGCCCAGGCGGTGGCGCTTGCCGGTCGCCTGCTCGGCGTGCCGGCGGTCATCGTGATGCCGGACGATGCGCCGGCGGTCAAGCGCGAGGCGACACGCGGCTACGGCGCCGAGGTCATCGCCTATAACCGCGACCGCGAAGATCGCGAGCAGATTTCGCGCACGCTCGCGGCGCAACGCGGCCTCACCATGATCCCGCCGTTCGATCATCCGCACGTGATCGCCGGGCAGGGCACCGCGGCGAAGGAGTTGATCGAAGACGCGGGGCCGCTCGATCATTTGCTCGTACCGTGCGGCGGCGGCGGGCTCATCTCGGGCTGCGCGATTGCGGCCAACCATCTTGCGCCGGGCATACGCGTAACCGGGGTAGAACCGGCGGCCGGCGACGATGTCACGCGCTCGTTCGCAACCCGCATCCTGCAGACCGTGCACAACCTGGACACGATCGCCGACGGCGCGCGCACGAGTTCCGCGGGCAAGCTCACTTTTCCGCTGATATTGCATCACGTGCATGCAATGCTGACGGTCACCGACGCCGAGCTTTTGCGCTCGATGTACTACCTGTGGGAGCGCATGAAAATAGTGGTCGAGCCGACCGGTACGCTGGCTGCTGCAGCGCTGCTGGAAGGCAAGCTCGACGCGCGCGGCAAGCGCGTCGGGGTGATCATCAGCGGCGGTAACGTGGATGTGCGCAATCTGGCGGCACTAGGCACGCCGCAGTGACCCGACTCAAGCCGCAGGCCAGGCGCCGCGGCCGGCTTTTACATATTGGGGTAATTCGGTCCGCCGCCGCCTTCGGGCGTGACCCACACGATGTTCTGCGTCGGGTCTTTGATGTCGCACGTTTTGCAATGCACGCAATTCTGCGCGTTGATTTGCAGCCGCGGCTGCGTGCCGTCGTCGTTGCGCACGATTTCGTACACGCCCGCCGGGCAGTAGCGCTGCTCGGGCGCGTCATACAGCGCGAGATTCACGTTGACCGGGACCGACGCGTCTTTCAGCGTGAGGTGGCACGGCTGGTCTTCGTTGTGGTTGGTATTGGAAATGAACACCGATGACAGCCGGTCGAACGTGAGCACGCCGTCCGGCTTGGGATATGCAATCGGGGACGCGTTGGTTTTTTTCACGAGTGTTTCGTTGTCGGCATGCTGATGGTGGAGCGTCCACGGCGCGCGGCCGCCGAACACTACCTGGTCGACACCAACCATCACCGTGCCCGTGTAAAGACCTTTGGCCATCCACGGTTTGAAATTGCGCGCGCGATACAACTCGTCGTAAAGCCAGCTTCGCGAGAACAAATCGGGATAACTCGTGAGTTCGTCGCTCGTGCGTCCGGCCACTACAGCTTCGAACGCCGACTCCGCCGCGAGCATGCCGGACTTGATGGCGCAGTGACTGCCCTTGATGCGCGATGCATTCAGAAAGCCGGCGTCATCGCCGATCAGGCAGCCGCCGGGAAACACGAGTTTGGGCAGCGACTGCAGGCCGCCGGCGGTGATCGCGCGCGCGCCATAAGCGACGCGCTTGCCGCCCTCGAAAAAAGTGCGGATCGCCGGATGCGTCTTGTAGCGCTGGAATTCCTCGTACGGGCTCAGATAGGGATTGGTATATGCCAGCCCGACCACGTAGCCGACCGCGACCAGGTTGTTTTCCATGTGGTACAGGAAAGATCCGCCATAGGTGCTGCTGTCGAGCGGCCAGCCCGCGGTATGCACGACCAGTCCGGATTGATGCCGCTCGGGTTTGATTTCCCACAGTTCCTTCAGGCCGATGCCATAAACCTGCGGGTCGGCGTCCTTGCGCAGTTCATAACGCGCCTGCAGCTGTTTGCCCAGGTGCCCGCGGCAGCCTTCGGCGAAAAACGTGTACTTGGCATGCAATTCCATGCCGCGCTGAAACGCGTCGGTCGGTTTGCCTTCCTTGTTGACGCCCATGTCGCCGGTGGCCACACCCTTGACGCTGCCGTCATCGTTATAGAGCACTTCGGCGGCGGCAAAGCCGGGAAAAATTTCAACGCCGAGGCTTTCCGCCTGCTGGCCGAGCCAGCGGCACAGACTGCCCAGGCTGATGACGTAATTGCCGTGGTTCTGAAAGCATTGCGGCAGCATGAACGTCGGCAGCTTGAGCGATGATTCTTCGGTCAGGATCAAAAAACGGTCTTCGGTGACCGGCGCATTGAGCGGCGCGTTCAACGCCTGCCAGTCAGGATAGAGTTCGGCGAGCGCGCGCGGGTCCATCACCGCGCCCGACAGGATATGCGCGCCGACTTCGGAGCCTTTTTCAATCACGCACACGCCGACGTCGTGGCCGCGTTGCGCGGCGAGCTGCTTCAGCCGGATGGCGGCCGCGAGGCCGGCGGGTCCGGCGCCCACGATGACTACGTCATATTGCATCGATTCGCGTTCGGTCACCGTGAATTCCTTCTGTGTTCGATTAATGGAAGGTGAATTTTATACCGCTGCCGCCGCCAAGGCCATGCGCTGCATCAAGGCTGGCGCAAAATGTGCTGCGCGCACGCGATGCCGCTGCGCACCGCGGATTCGATCGTCGCCGGATAATCGCTCGCCGTGTAATCGCCGGCGAGATAAAAATCTTTGAGCGGTGTAATCTGGGAAGGACGCTTCACATTCGGCGTGCACGCAATAGTCGCGCGTTTCTCGGCGATCACGCGCGTCCACCGCGGCGCGGGCAGGTCGCCCAGGTGCTGTTTCAGTTCGCTGTGAACGCGTAAACCGAGCTCGTCCTGGGTGAGGTCCTCGTGTTCGCCGGAAGCGCTGATGACGGCGCCGACGAGGCCGCGCTGGCCGCACAGCTGCTCGCGGTCGAATACCCAGTGGATGAGGCCGTTGGTAAGTCCCAGCATGGGAGAGGGCAATGCAACGGGTGCCGGATATTGCAGCCACACGGAGTATATGGGCTGGTAATCAAGCTTTTCGATGCCGGCGGCGATTTCCGAAAGCGCGGTAATGCCGATCAGGAACGCGTTGACCTGGTGCGGAGCGATTGCGCAGATGACATGGGTGTAGCGGTTGCGCTGATTGTTCGCCTCGATTTCGAATCCGTCGCCCAGCGGGTCGATTGCGGTCACGCGGTGCGAACGCAGCACGGTGCCGCCGTGTTGTTCGACATAAATGGCGGCCGGTTCCGGAAACAATGCTGACAGGTCGACCCGGGCGAGTACAATATCGCTGGCCGTGCGCGTCGCGTCCAGCGAATCGCGCAACACGTTTAGGAATACTTGCGCCGAGGCGCAGGAGGGCGGCGTGTTTAGCGCCGCCACGCACAGCGGGTGCCACAGCACGCGCTGCAGTTTCTCGCCTTGCGCATGCGAGTCGAGCAGCGTTTTGACGCTGACGTCGCGCGCCAGCGCGTAGCGGCCGACGCGCAGCGACGCGAGAAAACGTGCGGCGGAAAATTTTTCGGCGATGTCCAAGCCTTCGGCTCGCGCCAAGCCGAGCAACAGGTGCAACGGCGCCGGCAGGCGCGCGGCGCGCAGGTGAAATTCGCCGTGCACATGCCATTCGAGCGGCATGCGCGAAAGCGCATCCGGGTGCGCCGGATTAACCCGTTCGATCAGGCTCAGCGCTTGTGTGTATGCTCCGATCAGAATGTGCAAACCGTTGTCGAGTGCGACATCGCGATAATCGACGCGGCGCGCACGTCCGCCGAGCTGGCGCGCGGCCTCGAACACCGTTACGGGTATGCGCCGCTCGGCGAGTGTTGCCGCGGCTGCCATGCCCGCGTAACCGCCGCCCACTATCGCGACATGCGTCATTTCGGCGGCATGTCCGCGCGGCGTGGGGCTAAAACGCGAAACGGCGCAAGCCGCCGTCGACCGGCATGACGGTGCCCGTGATGTACGACGCGACGGGGGACGCGAGAAATACGGCGAGGCAGGCCAGCTCTTCAGGCTCGCCGTAGCGCCCGACCGGAATGTCCTTCGCGGCATGTTCCTTGCGATACTCTTCCGGATAATTGCGGCGAATTTGTTCGCTCATGATGCGCCCCGGCGGAATGCAGTTGATGGTAATGCCGTGTTTGCCGATTTCGCGCGACAGGCCCTTGGCCCAGGCGTGGATGCCGGCTTTGGCCGAGAACGCCGCGTTCAATCCTTCGGGCTCGGATTTGCCTGTGATGTTCACGATGCGGCCCCAGCCGTGTTTGATCATGTCGGGAAACACCGCGTGAGAGAGCTGCCGCACGCGCGTGAAATTGAGTGTCATCGCTTCGTGCCATTTCTCGTCCGGAGCGTCGATGCCGAGGGGGCGGCTGCCGCCCGCGCAGTTGATCAGGATTTCGATCTTGCCCAGCGCCTTCAACGCTTCCTGCGCGAGCGACTGCGGTGCGCCTTCCGCCATGACGTCGACCGGCGCAATGTGCGGCGGCGGGCCACCTGCGGCGATGATTTCCTTCGCCAATTGCTCGAGCAGCTCGCGCCGGCGCGCCGCGATGCAGACGCGCACGCCCTCGGCGGCCAGCGCCTTGGCGATGGCGCGGCCTATGCCCTGGCTCGCCCCGGTGACGAGCGCGGTTTTTCCCTTGAGTTGGAGATCCATCGTGATTTTCCTTCCTGGCAGTTGATTCGCAGTTGTATCGGCGAGAGTTATTTTAACGTTACGCAGTTCTAGCTTTTGACCCATGTGCGCCACGCGATCCACAGTTTGCGCAGCGGGGTCAGCGACGTGCGCTGCGTCAGCACCGGCATGCCGTCGGCGCGGATTTCGCTAAGCAGCGTCTGGTAGATCGCCGCCATGACGAGGCCCGGCCGCTGCGCTTTGCGGTCGACGGCGGGCAGCGCGGCAAATGCGGCGCGATAGTAATCGAGCGCGCGCTCGACCTGGAGTTCCATCAGTTGCCGGAACTCCGCGGTCGCCCGCGCATGCATGATATCGGCGACCGGCACGTTGAAGCGCGCGAGCTCGTCGAGCGGCAGATAAACGCGGTCGCGGCGCGCGTCTTCGCCGACGTCGCGGATTATGTTGGTAAGTTGAAACGCCATGCCGAGATTTTCGGCATATTCGAGCGTACGCGAATCGGTGTAACCGAAAATTTCCACGGACAACAGGCCGACCACTCCCGCGACGCGATGGCAGTAGAGCTTCAACGCGGCGAAGTCCGCATAGCGGCGCTGCGTGAGGTCCATCTCCATGCCATCGATGATTTCCTGCAGGCGTTCCTGCGGCAATTTGAAAGGTGTCACGACGGCGGCGAGCGCTTGGGCGACCGGATGGTGCGCCTGGCCTGCATAAAGCGCCGTAACTTCGGTGCGCCACCACGCGAGCTTCGTGCGCGCGACGGCGACGTCGGTGCATTCGTCGACGACGTCGTCGACTTCGCGGCAGAACGCGTACAGCGCGGTAATCGCGCGGCGCCGCGCGGGCGGCAGAAACAGAAAGCTGTAATAGAAACTCGACCCGCTTTGCGAGGCTTTCTGCTGGCAGTATTGATCAGGCGTCATTCAGGATTCGGCTCGGCGGAGCGAGAGCGTGCGGACGAACATCAACGCCCAATCGGGCGAGCGTAGCACGGGACGGCGGCGAAACACGTCGTAGCGCGCGTTTTCGATTTTGCGCAGGATGCGCTCGCCACCGGCGATGATCATGCGCATTTCGAGGCCGATGCGTCCTTTAAGGACGCGGCCGAGCGGCGCGCCGGCGAGCAGCATCGTGCGCGTGCGGTCGATCTGGAACGCCATGAATTCGCACCACGCGGCGTTCATCTCATGCGTGGCGAATTGCGCCTCGCCGATTCCATAGCGGCCGAGTTCCTCCTGCGGCATGTAAATTCGTCCGTTCGCGAAGTCGATCGCGATGTCCTGCAGGAAATTGATGATTTGCAGCGCCGAGCAGATATTGTCCGACCACGCATTGTTCTGCGGCGACGCGGCGCCATAGAGCACGAGCAGCAGGCGTCCGACCGGGTTGGCCGAGCGCCGGCAGTAATCGAGAACGTCGGCTAAATCGGTGTAGCGTTTTTTTGTCACGTCCTGCGCGAAGGCCGACAACAAATCGTGAAAGAGGCGCACCGGCAATTGCCGCTCTTCGATCATAGTCGCGAGTTGTTTAAAGAAATCGGTTTGCGGCGGCGCGCCGCCTTCGATCCTGCGCAACTCGGCGCCGAAACCCGCGAGCAGCGCGAGGCGTTCGTCGTCGCCAAGGTCGCCTTCGTCGGCAAAATCGTCGGCCGCGCGCGCGAAGCGATAGATCAGCTCGACGGGTGTGCGCAGGTGCGCTGGCAGCAGCACGGACGCAACAGGAAAATTTTCGTAGTGGTCGATAGTCACGCGAGGGGTCGGGAAACGACCGGTATTACAACGGCTTAACAGTTTAGCGCACGCCACCCGACCGGTATTCGAAGCTGACGGACGACGGTAATTATATTACAATCAAAGCGTTGCGAAAGTGGCGGAATTGGTAGACGCACCAGATTTAGGTTCTGGCGCCGAAAGGCGTGTGGGTTCGAGTCCCTCCTTTCGCACCAGAGTCCCGAGTAACTCGGATATTGATGGAATAAACGTAGTCAGGAAGGAATATGGCGGCAACTTTGGAAAATATCGGGCAACTCGAGCGGCGCATGAATATTTCGCTGCCATCGCAGGAAATCGACAGCGAGGTTCAGGCGCGGTTGAAGCAGCTCGCGCGCAACGTCAAGATGCACGGGTTCCGGCCCGGCAAGGTGCCGATGAAAGTCGTCGCGCAACAGTACGAAGACCAGGTGAGGCGCGAAGTCCTCGGCGACGCCCTGCAGAAAAGCTTCGGCGACGAAGTGCGCGCGCAAAACCTGAAGGTCGCCGGCTACCCGCGTTTCGAGCCGAAGGGCGAACTGGGCAGCGTCGCGCAGGTCGAATTCAGCGCGACGTTCGAGATCTATCCGGAAGTCACCGCGAGCGACATGACCAAGGTCGTGCTCAAACGCCCGGTGACGACCGTGAGCGAAGCGGAAGTCGACAAGACGCTCGAAATCATGCGCAAGCAGCGCGCGAGCTACGATCCGGTCACGCGTCCGGCGGCGCTGGGAGACAAGGTCACTATCGATTTCGTCGGCAAAATCGCGGGTCAGGAGTTCGAAGGCGGCAAAGGCGATAACTTCGCGATGACGCTTGGCGAGGGACGGCTCCTCAAGGATTTCGAGGAACAGGTCGTAGGACTGGAAGCGGGGGCGTCCAAGACATTTGAAATACGCTTTCCGGAAGACTATCATGGAAAAGAATTGGCTGGAAAAACCGCGACTTTCGACGTGAAGTTAAAGCAGGTTGCGGGACCGCGGTTGCCGCCGGTGGACGCCGAGTTCGCAAAAGCGCTGGGGGTGGCCGACGGTAACCTGGAGACGATGCGTCGCGAGGTTCGCGAAAATCTCGAGCGCGAAGTGAAACGCCGCATCAGCGCCCGCCTGAAAGACCAGATCATGCAGGCGCTGATCGACACGACCAAGGTCGACACGCCGAAGTCTCTGGTCGAGCTTGAGATCGAGCGCATGCAGGCGGCTGCGCAGCAGGACCTGACGGCGCGCGGCGTGAAAGCGCAGG